>NZ_CAWUOL010000039.1:0-40891 GCF_963923915.1 Nodularia chucula CCY0103
CTCTTTTGGGAGGTGCGATCGCACCTCTTTTTTTTTACTTGCAATTGGGGATTCAGTGTAATGAATTTCTTTGCTTCTATTGCCATGAGTCGATAATCTCTGTATAGATTTTAGGCGGTTGCGGTGCGATCGCATCTTCTTTGCGCCTAACGTACTTCGTACTTCGCTTCGCTGATGCGCGAACTAATATAATCTCAAACAAACAGAGAAAAACTAAACATCAGCCACTATGCAAAAAAAGTAAAAAATGACAAGACCTTATCAAATTATACTAGATACCAACGTACTCCTAGCTGGTCTACGCTCAAAACGTGGTGCATCTTACAAGCTGTTAAGCATACTCAACGATACTCGCTGGCAATTAAATATTTCTACAACCTTAATTTTTGAGTACGAAGAAATACTTAAACGACAAAAAAATCAGTTAACCCTAAATGATCAAGATATTGATAATATTATAGAAGCTATTTGTGCCATATCTAACCAATGTAGCATTTTTTATTTATGGCGACCGATTGCACGCGACCCAGATGATGATTTTTTAATAGATTTAGCTATGGAATGCCAAGCAGACTTTATTATCACTTATAATCAGAAAGATTTACAAACAGCAGATAAATTTGGCATCAAAGTATTAACTCCTAAAGAATTTTTACAACAAATAGGAGAAATATCATGAGTAACTTAAACGTACAAATCCCCGAATCCTTATATAAGCAAATTGAAACCTTAGCAGCCAAAGAGAATATATCCTTAGAACAACTTGTAGCTATTGCACTATCAGCACAAGTTTCCGCATGGATGACCAAAGATTATATCGAAGAAAAAGCCAAACGCGGTAGTTGGGATAAATTCGGGCAGGTTTTAGCTAAAGTTCCTGATGTAGAACCAGAAGATTATGACATTTTACATTAAGAGTGAAAAACATTTCTATTTCTCTAAACAGTTCTGTCAAATTATTTTGTATATATGTAGTAAAGTTAAATTCAATAAAAATTAAATTCTTGTATTTTACTCCTGTTTATTTGATTTTTCGGTTAATAATTTCTCTTCTTCAAGCAAAAAACAGTCATTAGAAGCGAGTTTTGCTAACTCTGAGCGCAAATATTTACGTAACTTACTTTGTTGTCCTTTAGTTAGTCCATCAGGTAATGATTTCTCAAATAATCCTCCAGTGATTCCGGAATGTCCTTTTGCTCCAGGACACTTATTTCTAACAGATTCTTCAAGAAATACCCATATAACATTTAATATCCCTGGGTAAGTTTTTTCTTTGTCAGCAATCCCTACAATTTTACGAATTTCACTAACTGGCAAACGAATAACTAATTTTTTGTCTGAATTAGGTTTATTTTTTAGCAAGAAATTATATGCTTGCTTTGGTGTTGTAAGGAATTCAACCCAAACACTAAGATGGGGAGGAATTGCTCTTCTGTCGTCTGATGAAGGAATAAATATTTCATCTAATTGAATTGGTAAAATTTTCTTTTTTTCTGAAAAATCTTTTGGCGGACGAGCAAGACGTATAACGTAGCAATGTTCTGGGACTGAAGCTGAATTTTTAACACAATTCAGCTTCATAGATAAGTTACCAAGTAAACAATGCAACCTTTTCAATAATTGCGGTAGAGAACTCTTGTCCAACTTTTATATCTTCTCCCCAAACATCATTATTAGTACGGTAAAAGAACTCCACTTCTCCACTGCCAAAGATTTCGCACTCAAGATAGTGTTCTCCTTTTGACCAAGTATACATGAAATTATCGTTGTATCCAGGACAAGCATCAGGTACTTCCAAGCATTTATTTTGAGAAGAAAAGACACTTCTTAAGTTATCCCAAACCTGCTCTGCCTTTTTGAGGACTGACAGTGTAAACTCGGTTTCCTCACCAGCGATTGCTTCCGAGTGCAGAGATTGAATATAATCTAGAAGTTTTTGATGTCTTTGTTGATTCTCCTCTTCAAAGGTATTTAATAATCTCTGAATTGATTCATCACTTTTTAAGTTTTCTGTTACTTGATTAATTTGATCGCTTAACTGCTTTCCCTCTCGCCCCTCAAGTGTAAGTGTTTTTTTGGCTAGATTGCGAACAAATGAGCTATTGGTTGGCGCAAAAGTGAATGTAGCCATTATTTTAACAACTCCCTAGTTTTATCAGTGATACAACCTTCAAATATTTCGTTTTTACGAATACGAAAGGTTTCTAGTAACCTCCAGTGGTCATGCCTATTGCTATCAAAATCAACATCAGCAAATAAATTGATATCCAATAATACAGAAATCATATTATCGGAAGGCGGAATAATTGCTTCTGTCAGGACTAGCATTGCTTCCACATCTTCTTGAGGAATTTGTAATTGCATAAAATAATCACTAAGTCCTTGAGATATCTTAGGAGAGATTTCTGGAACTGTTAGTAAATATTCTTTGAAGTCATTGAAAGGTAATGGTAAATCTAACCGATTAATGTAACGGACAGTTACTCTACTAACTGTTTTTGAATCAGTAGCAATTTGGTATATATCCCATAGTCGTTGTGCCTCATCTCGAAATGGTTCCCATTTTTGATAAGGTGCAAGCCTACTGAATGAAAATCCATCTAAGCGGGCTTGAACAATTTGCTTATCATCAGGAGATAAGAAGCGATATCCCAAAACAGACTGATTGGCAGATGCAAATGTCGCACCTTGCCCAATATTAATTTTGTTCTCAAGGCGAACTATCTCATCCTTCCTGGTATATTCTGCTTGTATCTGATGCCCAAAATTATTAAGCGATATTAGCCCTCCATCAACAGGAGTTTTAATGCGTAAGTCAATAAGAGCTTCAGTAATCGGTATTTTGGTGTAATTTATTTTTGCCTCCATGTTCTTACCTGCTTTAACTGTGAGGCACTAAAACTCATAGTGCCACTATAATTAGTCCCACACCATAATATTACTTTTTATAGACCGTTAAGTGTGATTTAAGTTAATAATTTTATGTCTTGGGTTAATAACTACTAGAATTCCTTCATTAGAGTAGTCATCAAATGCTTGTTGCTGTCCGATTGATACAGTTTTTATGATGTTGATTTATTTTAACAATAAGAAAATTAAATTTATATTATTAATCAAATTCACCATAACTTTGATAGCAACTATCAAATCTTTTTACCTAGATCATATCATAGATGCGTTTATTTGTCAATTTTTTGTAACTTATAAGGCGGTTAGGGGAGTCGAACCCCAGTATGTTTTTATATTTGATTTAAGCTTTCAATTTTTATTGAAACTGTTCATAAAGAACATCCAGCACACGGTAATCACAGACTTACCTTCATCCAAAGATGCGATCGCGCACTTTCTGTCAAATAATTAGTGAATGTACAACAAAAAAGCGGGTGATGGGACTCGAACCCACGACGTTCACCATGGGAAGATGACATTCTACCACTGAATTACACCCGCAACTGATGTTTTGTTTAATTAAGCCACCAATTATAATATCACTATATTCACAAATAAATCATATCTGGGCAGCAAATTTCCAGAAATTCCACCAGGAGTGCGCCATTGGGGGTGATAAGTCCTCTGTTATGGGTGCGATCGCCGTTGAAGATTGAGTGATTTATGTACACCTACAACTTCATAATTCTATATAAATTGAGAAAATATACCTTATGATGATGAGCGAGGCAGAAAAATGGAGAAAAATCATATTTATACCTATCTGAAAACAGATAAATCTGCATTCTCTCTATGAAAACGCAATTTTGAACTGATTAAGATACAAAATTTTATCAATCACAGAAACCATTATGTTCAATGCCACTGAAATTTTAATTGATGCCTTCGTTGAGCAAATTAGGGAAGGTTATCGGCGTACATACGGCTGCTCAAAAAACGATTACCAAGATATTATCGCTTGGGCTGGTAACATGGCGCTAGAAAATATTGCCAACAGTGATGCCCTCTATCATAATGTAGAACATTCTATTTTAGTAACTCTTGTAGGTCAAGAGATTTTACGGGGTAAGCATATCCGAGAAGGTGGCGTTTCTAGTGAAGATTGGCTACATTTTATCATTTCTTTGCTATGTCACGATATTGGCTATGTGAAGGGAGTTTGCCGAGACGATCAGGAGTCAATAAATGTATATGCTACAGCTCAAGATGGTAAGATGGTGACTCTGCATCCTGGGGCTTCTGATGCTGCACTGACACCTTATCATGTTGATAGAGCTAAACTATTTATTGATGAGCGTTTTGGTGGTCACATTTTAATTGATTCTGAGGTAATTAAAAAGAATATTGAATTAACCCGTTTTCCAGTACCCGCAGCAGAGGATCATCAAGATACTACTACCTTTGCGGGTTTAGTGCGTGCGGCTGATTTAATTGGTCAATTAAGTGACCCACGTTATTTAAGAAAAATAACTTCTTTATTCTACGAGTTTGAAGAAACTGGAATGAATGATGTTTTGGGTTATAAAACACCAGCCGATTTACGTAAAAACTATGCTAAGTTTTATTGGAATGGTGTTTATCCTTATATTAAGGATGGATTGCATTATCTATCTTTGACGCAGCAAGGTAAACAAATTTTGGCGAATCTCTACTCAAATGTTTTTGTTGTAGAACATGAAAAAAACCAGGAAGAAAATTTATATTTATTAGAACAATAACATAGTTAGATATTAGTCATTGATGGAATAGACCAGGAAAAAATAATTATGAATTGGTGGCAGAGACTTCAGAAAAATCCTTTGGCGCAATTTGGGGCAATTGTGCTGTTAATTTTTTATGTGGCGGTAATTGCTGCTGATTTTGTTGCGCCTTACGATCCGATTGCTTCACAGCCTAATGGTTCTCTGTTACCACCAACTCAAGTTTATTGGTTTTCACAATCAGAGCCAAGGAATTTTATTGGCCCTCATATATATCCGACGACACAGGGTGATACTGATTTAGAAACTGGCGATCGCCTATTAATTGTAGACTTAGAACAGCCCACACCTTTACGTTTATTTGTCTCAGGGACAGAATATCGATTATTCCAGTTAAAGTTACCCCTCCCACCTCAATGGCAAGAAGTGACTATTTTTCCTGGTATTCCCTTAGATTGGCATTTATTTGGCACTAGAGGGGACGCTTACATTAATATTTTAGGTACTGACGACCAAGGACGGGATCAATTCAGCCGTTTGGTACATGGTGGGCGAATTAGTATGTTTATTGGCATTATCGGGGTGTTAATTACCTTTCCCCTGGGGCTAATAATTGGCGGTATTTCTGGCTATTTTGGCGGTTGGACTGATAGCGTCATCATGCGCTTTGCCGAAGTGCTAATGACTTTTCCCGGAATTTATTTGTTGGTGACTTTGGGCGCAGTTTTACCACCAGGGTTAACTAGTACCCAGCGTTTTTTACTAATTGTGGTGATTACTTCGGTAATTAGTTGGGCGGGTTTAGCGCGGGTAATTCGGGGACAAGTGCTATCGATAAAAGAACGGGAATTTGTGCAAGCAGCCAGAGCAATGGGTGGTAAGCCAATTTACATTATTATTCGCCACATTCTGCCCCAAACTGCTACCTATGTCATTATTTCGGCAACATTAGCGGTTCCCGGTTTTATTGGTGCGGAAGCTGTTTTAAGCCTGATTGGTTTGGGGATTCAACAACCTGATCCTTCCTGGGGCAATATGCTATCTTTAGCGACTAATGCTTCTATTGTGGTGCTGCAACCTTGGTTAATTTGGCCGCCTGCTGCTTTAATTATTCTCACAGTGCTGTCTTTTAATTTACTCGGTGACGGTCTGAGAGATGCTCTTGATCCCCGCAGTTTACGCAGATAAAGAAGGGAGCAGGGGGAGAATCATTTTCGAGTTTTTGCTTTTCCTTCTGGCCTCTTTTCCCCCAACTTGCTTCGGTCATTAGTCTGCCAAAAAAATAGAGACGTTTCATGAAACGTCTCTACAAGGGTTAAACTATTGCTACGGAAACTTTTAAGGAGCTAAAGCGTTACCGCGAATCAGACTACCAATGGTTTTGGCAGTAATTTTGAGTTGTGTAAAGGGATTAGCTGGAACTACGGTTTTATACAGATAGCTATCAAAGGTTAACTTCTGCACATCTAGGTCATCGCACATTTCTACAAATGCTTCGCGGGTAGCGTCGGAACGGTAGAACACGGTTTGCAGAAGGTCGAGGACTTTGTAGGTGAGTCCGTATTTTCTATCCCAGCGTTTTAGGTAAACTTTCAGGTCTTTTTCTGTGGGAATGGTTGCACCACTGTTGGACATTTCCACAATGGTTTCGGCACACATCCGCCCAGACTTAGCTGCAAAATAAATACCTTCACCAGAGGACTTGGTAACGTAGCCAGCAGCATCTCCTACTAAAGCAATCCGACCGACAACACGACGGGGGCGGGGATGTTCAGGGATGGGGTGAGCTTCTACTTTGATGATTTTACCGCCGGCTAGTTTTTCAGAAGCACGGGCGCGGATACCTGCTTGTAACTGTTTGATGCTGGCTTTATTAACTTGCATTGTGCCAGTACCAACGGCTACGTGGTCGTATTTGGGGAAAACCCAGGCGTAGAAGTCGGTGGAAACGTCATTACCGACATACATTTCGGCTAAGTCGTTGTAGTAGTCCATTTTATCCTGGGGTAGGCGGATTCGCTCTTGAAATGCGATCGCATAGTTATAATCCCCAGCATCCATTTCTTTGGCAATGCGAGAGTTAGCCCCGTCTGCACCAATGATTAAATCTACTTTGAGAGTTTTAGTAATCCCCTGTGAACCACCTTCTGTATGGTCAACGTAGTGAATTGTATAAGGATCAGTGTTACTTGTTGGTATATCAAGTTTATGAACGGTGGCATTAATTAAATTTGCCCCTAATTTTGCCGCTCTGTCACGGAGGAAACCATCCAGCACTTCCCGGCGGCACATTCCTATATATTCATCTTCTTTTACTATATTGATATTCACCTCACGATTGGAAGGCGAAATCATTTTCATCTTCCGCACTTGGCGGTCAATAATCTCTGGTGGTAATTCAAATTCAGCCACCATACATAGAGGAATCGCACCCCCACAAGGCTTGGCATTATCTAGTTTACGCTCAAATAAGTAAGTCTCAATCCCAGCTTTTGCCAGCGTTTCGGCGGCGGAGGAACCAGCAGGGCCTGACCCAACAACAGCAACCCGTAGTGTCAAAGGTCTTCTCCCAATAGTTGATAAAAACGTTTAACCCAAGCATCCTATCACGGAGTTTTGCCTGCTTTGGCGCTGTTGTTGCGGATTTTGTGGTAATTGCAATATTCCTTAATATTTCTATACAAAAAGAGGGGGTAGAGCATCGCAAATCGGGACTTGTCAATGGGAATCATAAGCTATTACCTAGTATCTATGGGCTTCTATGGAAATTTCCTCCTTCAACTCCCTAACTAGACAAGTAGGTGTTGCTGCAATTACTGGATATCAAAAACACATCTCCCCCCATAAAGGTTTTGCTTGCGCTCATAGAGTGTTCTATGGGGGTGAATCTTGCTCTCAATATTTTAAGCGGGTGATTATTCAGGATGGTTTCCGGGCGGCGCTAATTCAGTCTCGTGAACGATTCCAAGCCTGTAAGCAAGCTAATGACATTTTGCGGTCTACGTTACTGCGCTTTGCCCAAACCCCAGATAAGAAACGAGAACCGGAAAAACCGCAACCACCTAGCCAAAACCCTGGTAATCAAAGTGTTGACTGTAATGACTGTATTAGTTGTGGCGAGTGTAGTGGTAATTTGGCTGAGATGGTCAATGTTAGCCTTGATTGCAGTGGTGCTGACGGCGCTAACCTTGATTGTACTGCTGCTGACTGTAGCTTTCTCGATTGTGGCAGTTGCGGCTAAAATGTCTGATTCAGAGTCACCTAAACCATCTTAATCTGTGGTATATGTAAAGCACGGTAATCCTAGCAGTAAGCCGTAGACTTACTTGTGGAGGCGCAGCAGCAGTGGGCATAGTAGTTGAGAATGTATCTAAAAATTTTGGTAATTTTCAAGCCGTTGATCAGGTGAGTCTGGAAATAAAAAGTGGTTCACTAGTGGCGTTATTGGGACCATCGGGGTCTGGTAAATCCACTTTATTGCGGTTAATTGCGGGTTTGGAAACACCAGATAGCGGCAAAATCTTACTGACTGGTAAGGATGCTACATATCAAAGTGTGCAAGAACGCAATATTGGATTTGTATTTCAGCACTATGCCCTATTTAAACATCTGAGTGTGCGCCAGAATATTGGCTTTGGTTTAGCAATTCGCAAAACACCTGCGAAAAAGATTAAGGGAAGGGTAGATCAGTTACTAGAGCTAGTGCAATTAAGTGGATTAGGCGATCGCTATCCATCACAACTGTCTGGTGGTCAAAGACAAAGGGTAGCATTAGCCAGAGCCTTGGCTGTAGAACCGAAGGTATTATTACTAGATGAACCATTTGGCGCACTGGATGCCAAAGTCCGTAAAGATTTGCGCGCCTGGTTACGTCGCCTCCATGATGAGGTTCATGTTACCACCGTTTTCGTCACCCACGACCAAGAAGAAGCGATGGAAGTTTCCGATGAAGTGGTAGTGATGAATAGAGGACGTGTAGAACAGGTAGGAACACCCGCGCAAATTTACGATCACCCAGCCAGCGCCTTTGTCATGAGTTTTATTGGCCCTGTGAATGTTTTATCCAACACCTCCAAGATTTTCCAGAGTAGCGGCTTTGATTCGTCCGACAGCCAAGTATATTTACGCCCCCAGGATGTCGTGATTGAAAAAGAGGCTAATGGTACTACTACTCCCGCTACAGTGACTCGGTTGATTCATTTAGGTTGGGAAGTTCAGATAGAATTAACTTTGGATGACGGACAAGTAGTAGCAGCTCATTTAACACGCGATCGCTTCAACGAGTTACAGTTAGAGCCACAAGAACGGGTGTATGTCAAGCCCAAAGATGCAAGGTCTTTTCCCCTGCACTATTCAATTTAGACAGGACTTACGCAAAATTATGAAAAAACTGACCACAAGTGAAGAAGGTTTTAGAGAGTCCTTGCGTAAATTATATGAGACATCTGCACAACTAAAGTAGTTAGGGGAGAAAATTTATATTTTTTCATCTAAATTTATGCTATGTTAGGCAGCCATTACTTTTTAATTACTGACGTTATTTAGAGGCATAGAAACATTGCCCTCTAATTGCTTGACAAGTGCATAGCTTATTCTGTCGTCAAACTTGGATAAAATTGACAGTGTTCAATTTAGAAACTTATACACATCCTATTCTGTTTGTTTTTACCTGATGCTACTATTACCCCTATGTAAACATTGACATTTACATAAATCTGATAGCAAACCATATTCAAAAAGTACATGACTACACTAGCCATCACCAAAAATGTGGTGATTTATACGAAATATGCTACAATATGGCGGAAAAGACTGAAAAATCATTGTATACAGCTTTTTGGAGAAAATTAACTTTCTACATTCAGGTATCTTGCCAGACACAGTTGCGATTTTGTCTAAACTACACTAGTAATTATCACTGATATATTCACTAGTGAAATACCGCCATTAAATCCTTGGTTATTTTCATTTAAGCAAGTTGCGAAAGTTTAAGTTAAATTTTGATTCTTGCTTTGAGGGAACATCGATGATATTTGGCAGAGTTTCACTAAAAAACATGAGTATAAATCCTTGTAAAACTGGTATTGCAATTGATCAGGGTTGAAGTCTGAAATCAGTACGGAAAAGGATAAAGGAAAGCTGAAGAATTTACTGAAATTAGTTTGAAAGAGTCAAAATTCATCTAGGCAAAAGTTGCAGCCAAACTCGGCAATATCTCAGCTTTTGTCCTTTATGTGTTAAAAGTAATAAGTGTTAGCATGGTTGATTCCTGTGTATCCTTAGCAAGGATATCTCTAGCTAATTTTACTTAATTATATTGAAAATCAAGTAAAACTTAATTTTTTTGTATAAAATAAGTCAGCATGAAAATCACTGAAGCTTAACAAAATTGATGTAAATTTTCACACTCCGATTCTCCTTTTTAGTATTTAAAAGAAATAGTAAAATTTACACCTAAAAACCAAGAGAGAGGTAAAAACAATGAAAATAATTTTTCACGTGGCTAGTGCATTGGTAATGCAAGTATTATCTTTGACTGCTATTTCTTCTATGACCATGGCGCAAGAAACTATTCTTGCACCAGAACAACCAACCAGCCAGAGAATTTGCTCTTTAAACGATCCAGTGGCTAATTTATTGCCACCACTATCAAATCAGGAAAATAATACTTTCCTAAATTATCTTGCTGATGAAGGTTTTATTCAGGACGAAGCTGGAGCTTGGGTGTGTTATGTCAACGATCCCAACCAGTCGGACAGATTTTATACCCTGTTTAAGGTACAAGTACAGGATGGAAAACTCATCGGCAGTTCTTTTCTGGAAAACGGTAATTTAATTCAGGGACAAGAAACTCGGATAATTGATTTGTTTATGACCCTAGTGGGGAATCATACGAGTACAAGTCCACAAAATCGTCAAAGTGTCAGAAGGTACTTGGAAAGTTTTGTTTCTTTAGTCCAACAACAGAAGATACAAGCCTCACCCCGTGGGTTTCTTTTTGACCAACCCAACCGAGCATTAGTTTTGTACCACAACCTTTCCGGAGGAGAACTGGAAGGTACAGCCATCACAATTAATATTCAATCACCCAGTAACTTAAATTCTGGATCTGTGATGAGTCAAGGACAAAAATCTTTTTCTTTGGGAGAAAGGTTAAGGCTGAGTCGTTAAATGTCACCCAGTTTTTTAATTATTGCGTTTGGTAAGTTTTATGTGTGGTTTATTGGAGGTGTATCATGTTGAAATCGGCTTTTAAAAGCTTTACACTCTTATTTTCTTCTTTGGCGGTGGTGCTGACGATTTGTGAGTCAGCTACAGCACAGTTACGGCTCAATGAAAGAAATTCTATTCCCAGAGGACAAGAGTCCGAGTTTCTAGAGTTTCAACGCCAGAATAATAGTAATCTGCGCCAGATGCGGATTATGCCTGATTGTACTTTTGGTGATGGTCTCGGTTGTAATAAAACTGGAACAGTCATTGAGCGAATAATTAATCAGTCTAATGGTACTACCTACCAAGACATATTGCTCCGAGCAACTGGCGGTGAAAATAACTACCAGAGATTTGCGGCATTTTACAATAACAATCCTCGACTACCGAATATTCCCTATGCTTCATTTTGGAGAAATGAAGACCCCACCATTGTGGATGGATATAGATACGTTCTGGGGGAAACTGTCAGTCGTACTCCTGTAGCGGGGCTAAGAACTGTTACAGAAAACTTTGCTTGGAATCAACCGTCTAGAGGGAGAGAAATCAGTCCTCGTGATGGATTACTAGATTTAAAATATGCTTACGGACGGGTTCTGTTTGAAGAAGCCGCCAAGGTTCCCAACCTACAAGAGCAGATTAGAGCTTTGAATTTACCCCCAGAGATATCTAAGTTTTATCAGGATAATATCTCTCAAGGTTTAAGTCAGTTAAACCGTGGGAATGAAACCGGACTCAGACAAACTGTGTTAAGAGTGCTTTCTTTTCCCTACACTGAAGGGGATCTGAATGATGGTTGGTTCGGTCGTCAATTAGTTAGTGCTCCAGAGACTATTGCCGCAGTTGAACCTTCGGGAGGGGGTAGCTTTTTTAGTGCGCTTCCACCTGTAGGAGGAAGTTCGGTAATGACTGGGTTTGTACCGCCGATATTTGGGGAAACTTTTGTCCCAGCAGTAACTAGCCCTTGGTGGCCTTATGCTCTTTTACCTCTGATACCTCTGTTATTCCTCGTTGGTGGCGGTGGTGAGTCAGAAGCAGTGGAACCGCCTATTGTTCCGCCTATCGTTCCTCCAGAGGAAGAAACGCCCATTGAACCACCTATCGTTATTCCTCCAGAGGAACCAGAACCGCCCATTGAACCACCTATCGTTCCTCCAGAGGAACCAGAACCGCCTATTGAACCACCTATCGTTATTCCTCCAGAGGAACCAGAAACACCTGAGCGAGTACCAGAAGCCTCTACTTTGTCAGCTTTAATGATGTTAAGTGTGGCCGCCGGCTTATTGAATTACAAACAACGGTTGATTCGGAGTCAGGGATAAAATAAAAAATCCCTCGACTAGTTGGCGAGGGATTTCAAGCTTTAGTACTTTGCACATGAAATGTATCCCACATGAATATTGTATCCAGTGTTTCAAAATTAAGTGTGCCAAAATGGCAATATCAGGCTAGTAATTCCATCAATGACTGCTGTTAATGATTTGTGGCTACCTGTACGGACTAATTTGAGTTTAGTGACAAATGACGTTCATGTTTGGCGGATTAATCTTGATATCCCAGAAGCACAGCAACAAAATTTGCTACTAACTCTTTCTAGTGATGAACTAACTCGCGCCAACCGATTCCATTTTCAGGAGCATCGACAACGGTTTATTGCGGGGCGTGGTATTTTACGGAGTATATTAGGTCGCTACTTGGGTATTGAACCGCAACAAGTTCAGTTTGATTATCAAGAGCGTGGGAAACCAATATTAGCGGATAATTTAGCGAAAAGTGGTTTATGTTTTAACTTGTCCCATTCCCAGGGGTTAGCTTTGTGTGCTGTTAATTATCACTATCCCATTGGTGTAGATTTAGAATATATCCGTCGCCAGTCTGATGTGGAAGCGTTAGCTAAAAGATTTTTTTTACCTAGTGAATATGCTCTCATGCGATCGCTACCTCCTGAGCAAAAGCAAGAAACATTTTTCCGTTATTGGACTTGTAAAGAAGCTTATTTAAAAACAACCGGAGAAGGATTAACGCAGTTGGAGCAAATTGAAATCTCCTTAACTCCCACAGAAACCGCCCAGTTACACACATCCGACAATTGGAGTCTCTTCGAGCTAAGACCTGCTGAAGATTATTTTGGGGCTGTGGTTGTGGCTAACTCTGGTTGTCATTTGCACTGTTGGCAATACTGATAGATGTTGCTACTTATCTTCTTGCATATTGCGGACAATTTTAGTCACTAGTTTCCGGGGTGTGAATCTGACACTTTTTGCCAATATTTGATTAATGACACCGGGAATGACAATGGTTTGGCCTTTCATTAAGGCAGCATAACCAATTTGCGCTACTGTTGCCGCATCCATCATTCTTTTACCCTTCATCAGTTTAGAGTCTGCCATCCCCGTGCGTTCATGAAAAGCGGACTCAGTGGAACCAGGACAAAGCACCGTCACAGTCACACCTGTACCTTCTAATTCATTGGCGATCGCCTCAGAAAAAGATAAAATATAAGCCTTAGTAGCAAAATAAACCGCCATCAATGGCCCAGGCTGAAAAGCCGCCGCCGAAGAAACATTTAAGATTTTGCCATAGCCTTGCTTCACCATATCCTTCAGGAATAGCTTCGTTAAATGAGTCAGACAGACCATATTCACTTGCAGCATTTCCAATTCAGCAGTTAAGTCTGTTTCATGAAATAATCCATAAATACCAAACCCGGCATTATTCACCAGCACATCAACCCGAATATTGATTGCTTGCAACTCCTGAAAAATTTCTTGAGGAGATGTAGAAAAAGATAAATCCTTGACAATAGTTGTCACAAAAATACCAAATTCTTCCTTAAATTTAATGGCAACTTCTTTGAGTTTTAGCTCAATGCGGTCTACCAAGACCAAATTGTAATTATGAGCTGCAAAAATATATGCTAGTTCATAACCAATTCCACTTGCAGCCCCAGTAATCAGAGCAGTTTGTTGATCCTCGACTTGATTTGTTGTGTTCATTTGAGATATTAGTGAATCCATTTTGTTCGATTCGCCTATGACTTTAACTAGGCGTGATCTAATGTGATAATTATGGTTGTAACTACTAAAATTATTGTACTTCCTTAACCTGCGAAATTCTTATATATTCAACTTTTCCACAAAATAAAATAATTATTGAAGTTTGACAGATCATACGAAATGATAACTAATAAAATTTTTTCACCTTTTTTTTATAAAAATTAATAGTAACTTTCCGGATTATTTAGTAGCGTTCAAATATTTTTTTATTAGCAAACCCTACAGATAGTTAGTTTTAATGAAATCCTAAATTTTAGTTAACCCTAAAAACAGAATTATAAAAAAAGTAGAGACGTTTTCAAACATCTCTACCAAAGATTTATATCTTTAATCAATCCTAGTTATAATCAAAACTAGGCAAGAGTTAAAAAACCAGTTTGAATCAAGTAGGAAGTGTAAGTCATAAGTAATTGAGCATCAATTGGGGGACAAACAATCGAACTACCAGAGAGGGCTTTAAGTGTTTGCTGACAGCTAATAATTGGTCTTCTCGCTTGCAGATACAAGTCGGGAATAGTTAATTGTTCATCAGACCAGCGTTCTAGTAAAAAAGGACGCAAAGTGTATAAAGGATTCTCTACAGAAGAGACATTATTGATTAACTGAGATTGCCATTGTTCGTAGGGAATCATCTCTACAGGATAACCAAAAGAGCGCACCCATTCCACTAAATCCTTCAGAGAAATTGGTTGAGGATGTTGTAAATGGAACGCCTTACCAAGAGATTGTTTTTGGCGTGATAGATAAACAATAGCTTTACTGACATAATCCACAGGGGACATATCCAACATATAATCTACATCCGGGAAACTACCCATTTGTAGACATCCCTTTGTCATCAAATTGATAAAATCATGGGTATTACAAATACCAGTTTTGCTATCACCAGAAATTAATGGTGGTCTGTGAATAGTTACAGGTAAACCTCGATCACGAGCCACCTTAACTAACTTTTCAGCCACCCATTTAGTTTGGGAATAGCCGAGATAAATACCTTCCCAATGATCAAACTCATCCTGTTCTTCCACCAAATGACCAGCATAAGCATTGGATTCAAAAACAGCCACACTAGAAACATAATGTACAGGCTTAACTTTAGTCTGACAAGCTAATCTTAAAACCTCTTGAGTTCCTAAAACATTAGCTGTTTTCAGTGCCGAATAGGGATAAACATAATTCAGCAAAGCCGCACTGTGATAAATGACATCAATATTCCCAGCTAAAATGTGGAACTGTTCAGCATCAATACCCAACAGAGGTTGAGCTAAATCACCAACAATAGCAATAATTCGAGAATTAAATTTCTCATCCCAAATTGCATACTGTTCTAAATTCTTTTGCAATTTAGTTTTAGCTTCTACTGTATTAGCTGCGCGGACTAAGCAATATATATCCGCATCCGTTTCTTGGAGTAATTCCCGGATAATAAAAGCACCTAAAAAGCCAGTTCCCCCAGTTAAAAATATATGTTTAGGTTCACCATTAGACACACTAACAGCATTACTAGGATGAATAGATGCATCAAGCACAACTTCAGCAGCCAAATTGACAACTGAAGAATTAACTTGACCATCTTCAACCTCTAAACCTGCTTGTAATTCTTCTGCTAAACGCTGGGAAAGCGCCGCAATATTGGGGTAGTGCCATAGTAAAACTGGAGAAGGTTGAAAGCCCAGCATTTTTTCTAATTTGCTGACCAAAGTCATTGCTTGGGCTGAATCCAAACCATAGGTTTCTAAATTTTCATTTATATCTATCTCATCAGCTTCTAAATCGATTAACTCAGCCAAATTATCCACCAACCAGGCTTGAATATCTGCCGCACTATAGGATGCTTTTAGAGTCATTTTTAAATCTCCAATAATTTAGAATGGTCTGGGCGATACTGACTGTAATCATCGGGAATTTGCATTCCTTGAATTTTCAAGCTTTGAATGCGATATAAAAATGCTGCTCCAGTCATGATGTGATCAGCAACATCAACTACCCGACGATTATTTGGTTCAGCTAAATAAGAACCGCGCACCCAATCATTAAAACTACCCATTGCTGGGCCACACCAAATTTGATAATCTACTTCTCTACCTTTTTCCCCAGAACTAGACCAGCGAGAAGATAATCCTAAATACCAGCGAAAAATTAACGCCATTTTCAGCTTCGGATTATTAACTGCTTTGCCGAGTTTTTCGGGATTTTTCTGGGATAAATAACTCGCTGTTCCTTCCCAGACTTCGGCTAGAGTTTTACGAAAAATTTGTTTTTCTAATTTCTCTCTTTCTGCCAGGGGAATCTCTTCAATGGAATTATAATTGCGGTACAATTCGTACAACTTTTGCGCCCGCATGGGAAACATTGTCCCGCGTTTGAGAACTTGTAATTTCACACCCATTTCAAACATATCGGCGGCTGGAGCCATAATCATATCCGCCATTTCAGCTTGAGCTAGTAATTTTTTGGTGTGATCACAAGCTCCAGATTCAAGGCATGATTGATTAATTGAACCAGTCATAATGTAAGCAGCACCCATCATAAAAGCTGCTAAAGCTGATTGGGGTGTGGCAATTCCACCAGCTACTCCAATTCTAATGGGTTGTTGATATTGAAATTGTTCTTGGATTTCATTCCGCAAACTAATAATGGAAGGTAATAAACAGACTAAAGGACGATTATCTGTATGTCCCCCAGAATCAGCTTCAACGGTGACATCATCAGCCATCGGCACTTTAGTAGCAAGTTTGGCTTGTAAATCAGTAATTAATCCTTGTTCCAGCAGTTCTTTAAGTATTTTCGGTGGTGCTGGTTGGAGAAATTTACTGGCTACTTCTCTCCGGGAAACTTTGGCAATGACTTTGTTTTTAATTTCGATTTGATTGGCATCATTTAAACTTAGTCCGGCAACTCGGTAATAAACTATGTTGGGGGTTAAGTCTAAAAATGCTGAAGCTTCTACGGTTCTTACTTGATATTTGAGGTATAAGTTCACAGCACGGCGTTCAATAGCCATGTCGTTAGGACTGTGAATTAAATTGAAGGCGTAAGGACCATGAGGTAAGGCTGTTTGAATGCGTTTAATAGCTGTTTCTAAACGTTCTGGAGGTAAGCCACCTGCACCAAAGGAACTCAAGATTTTGGCTTTTCCTAATGCAATTACCATTTCTTCGGAGGCTATTCCGCCAGCCATTGCGCCAGTTACATAAGCGTATTTGACACCGTGAGCAGCTAGGAAGTTTGAGTCTCCTAGTTGTTGTAAATTGATTGGGGGAATAAAGGTAAGAAGTTCGGTTTGTACTGTGGTGTTATTTTCTGGAGGACATAAGTATCCTTCGTTTGTTACCCCGATTTTGCCAGCAATTTTGAGGATGTAGCAGGGTTTATCTAATGCTAATAGTTTGTTTTTGATGGCTGATTCTTGGAAGGATATGCTATCTAATGCACCTTTCCACGTGAGGTTTTGACTGTGGGGATTGATGGGAAATTTTAGGCTATTATTGTGTTTATCTGGTAGTGTGTCTACGGGAATCACGGTGGTTATACCTCGGTTTTTTAATGGGGGGTTTTAGTAATTCTGTTTGTGTTTTGAGAGGTACTTTTTTTAACGAACCACGAAGAACGCGAAGAGCGCGAAGAAAGAAGGAAGAAGAAGCTAGTGATTGTTAGCTTGATTAAATCGGAGGCAGTTTCTTTCTACCTTTGCGCCTTTGCGTGATACTAATTCATGATTTCAATAAGTTTTCGGCACAAACTAACTGTAATTGAATGATTTCGCTCATCTGGTTACTAAAGTCTTTTCTGGCTTGGAGGAATGCCGCGTGATTTTGAGTTATTCTGTAATTGTTATCGCTCAGTTTTTTGTACTGAGTTTTGTTTAGTTCCAGCATTCTAATTGTGTTATCAAGTTGATAGTTTGTGGCTGGAGATGACACAATTGGTTGTAGAGTTTGATGTCCCCGGATTGTTGACTCAAAAGATTGTAATTCTTCTGGAGTTTCAAAACCGTGTTCCATGATATTTTTTGTTGGGTCTGCGGTTGGCTGGGTGGGGACGTTGATGTTTTCTAATTCTCTAGAAATTGGTATGTTTTGATGCAGTTTTTCGACTCGATAACTGTTGAGGTTGCTGGCGATATTTTGGAATGTTTGGCGGTTTTCTTCACTTAAAATTGCACCTGCAATTGATTTACCGCCCAAGGTAATTGTTCTTAGGGTTAATTGGTTTTGTTTGTTTGTGGCTGTACTGAGATTGTACAGGGGTGATAAGTCCAAATTGACTCCATGGCTGACAAGTTTCGCTAAGGCTTTGACCATTGATGTGTGGTCATCCATACCTCTACGATTGAGAGATACAGTAATGTGTTCTTGGTTTTCTAAGATTTTGCTAATCCATCGAGAACAAACTCCACCAGCGCCAGCTTCAACAAATATTTTTACGCCATCGTCATAGATACGGTTGACTAATTGGGGAAAGTCAAGTTGTTGGCAAAGTCCGGTAGCTATGCTGTTAGCTATGACATCTCTATCAAGTTTGATGGGTTGGTACTCGGCGGCTGAGTAAAATGTGATGTCTGGTAAGTCTTGGGTAGGTAAGCTATTAACTTTGGCGATTTCTTCGTATTCTGACCGCATAGGTTCGCAATGAATTACGTGGTCGAAGGGTGCGGGGAAGGAGTTACAACCAAGGTTTTTAATTACTCTCTGACAGGCTGTTTTTTCTCCAGCAATTAAGACTTCTTCTGGTGTGTTAATTTGAGTTAAATAAACTCGTGGCTCATGTTTTAAGCATTCTTCCACCTGGGAAGGTGTGGCCATGAGAACATAAGTAGCCCAGAAGTTATCGTCTTGTAATTCTGTTGTATTTACTCCCCAATATTGCCGGACTGCATTTTTAGCACCTGATAATTTATCGCCAAATAAGGGTGATGAGTTGAGGGTATTACTACCGCCTTCAAAATCACTCCAAACTCCTTGGGCTACCATCATACTGGTTTCACCTAAGCTATAGCCAAAGACGCATTTTGGTTTAACTTGAAAGTCGTCTCGGAAAATCGCTGTCATGTATCTAGCGAAGGCTATTTCACTTTCAAACATCCCCAGGGAATCATCTAACAGTTCTTTTTCGAGGGTTTCCAGTTGTCTGGTGGAAAGTTTGGGAAAGCTGCGGGGATAAACTAGTTTCTCTACATCAGCAGCACGGTTATAGAGGTTATTACTCTTCAAGTCCTCAAAGACTTTGGGAAATAAGCGGAAAACTGTCCGACCAATACCGATGTAGGAGTTAACGGCGGCTGGATAAACATAAGCAACACTTGCCGTTTTTCCTAATGGTTTGGCTGTAAAGTAACTTCCTAATGGTGTTAACCAGTCTGTACCTTTTTCAAAGGCTATATTTACGCCTTTACGTGCAGCATCAATTTGTTTGAGGAGTTCTTTTTTGTTACGTCCGGTAATTGCTAAAACATACTTAGCTTCAGGATGTTCTTTAAAAGTTGTGAAGGTCTGACTGGCTGTAGTTGATAGACAAGAACTATCTGCAATAGTTTTTTCCAGGTTATTTAAAACCTCTTGTAAGTTGCTTTGATTTTCAGCTGCTACGGGGAACAGATGAAAAGGCATTTGCTGTAAATATCGACTATCACGTTCTTCTTGGTCTGGGTCTTCGGATAAGATGACATGAGCATAAGTCTCGTCTATACCGATGCTATTGATGGCGGCTATACGACGGTTACGGCCTTTATCGACAAACCAAGGTCTAGACTCTGTAGCTACATAGAAGGGACTACCTGACCATTTTTCTGGAGTCTTTGCACTAGACCATTTCGGAGTGGCGGGAATGTATCTGTAATAGAGGCAGAGGGCGGTTTTGATTAAGCTGGCAATTCCGGATGCTGTGTATGTATGACCGATATTAGCCTTGACACTACCAATGGCACATTGCAGACCATTTCCAGTTTGAGGATAAGCCTGTAATAAACCCGTAATTTCGGCTTCGTCTTGTTGGGGAATACCACTACCAAAGACTTCTACATAGTTAATCTCTTGAGGTTGAATTTTGGCGATTTCAAAAGCTTGCTGACAGGCATCATTTGTGGCTGCTGCAAAACTGACGGCATCAAGTACAGCATATATCTTGTGGTTATCTTGTTGAGCCGTATCATGACGCTTGAGTACAACTGCACCCGCACCTTCGCCGACCATCCAACCATCGGCGTTTTCGTCAAAACTTAAGGTATTGATGCCTTGATTTATTTTGGCTAATTTACTGCGTAATAAGACATTTTCTACACCTCCAGCTAAATCTATAGCACCTAAAACTACAGCCTCCACTTCTCCTGATGCTAGTAGCATTTGTGCGACTTCTAAGGCTTTAAGGGCAGAGTTTTCACCAGCCGTCATTGTGAAAGCGGGTCCGGTGAAATTCCATAAGGCGGAAATTCGACCCGCCATAATATTGGCTATGTGACTCACATACTCGCCGGTTTCGACAGGATTATGAATGCTATCTTTAACTACGCTTTCTAACTGGGAAAGTTCTGCATCTGGTAAAGAGATATTATCCTCTAATAAGCCTTCTTTTACCTGCCAAGATAAATCCCATCTTTGTTGTAACTGATGTACAGAAAGTTCTGTTTCAGCAGCGACAATTACGGCGATATTTCCACCTTCTTTTAGTCCTGCATCTTCAACAGCACGGTTAGCAACTTTTAACAGTAAGAGTTGTTGGGGATTGAGTTTTTCAACTTCGTTGGGAGGAACTTTACAAGCTAAGGTATCAATGTCAAAGTCTTGGATGTATGCTCCAATTGGTGGTTTACCATCCTCTAAACCATACTCTTGCAGTAAGTCTGTTTGCTGGTCTATACCTTGCCATCTGGAGGGGGGTAGAGAAATAAAATGCTGTTTTCCTTCGTAAATACTGCGCTCAAAGGCATCTAATCCGTTACAACCACCGAAAAAGGCATCCATGCCGACAATGGCTATTTTAGCCTGTTCTACAGGTGCATCTGAGCTAATATCTGGGGCTGTATTTCCTTGTTCAATAATTAGGTGGGAATTAGTCCCGCCAAAACCAAAAGCACTGATAGCTGCTCGCTTAATTGCTGTATGTTTTTGAGGCCATGCTGTTGCTTTTCTGACAATATTATCGCTGGAAATGACGTTGTTATCTGAGGCTAAAGGGACATTAACATTAATAGTAGGTGGAATGATATTCTGAGACATACTCAGAATTACTTTGGTCAAGCCTACCATCCCAGCCGCAGTTAATAAATGCCCGACGTTGGCTTTAGCAGAACCGACTAAAGGTGAGGCTTGATGTTGTCCGAAAAAGGTAGCTATAGAGTTGAGTTCTGTGGTATCTCCCAGCAATGTCCCGGTAGCATGACATTCTAGATAATCGATGCTTTGGGGACTGATTTGGGCTTCGTTATAGGCTCGTTCAAAGGCGAGAACTTGTCCTTTGGTATTGGGGCTGAGGAGGTGCTTACCTTTACCATCGTTGGAGAGTCCATTACCGCAAATTGTGGCGAGAATATGATCTCCATCTCTGACAGCATCGCCGTATCTTTTCAGGACTACCATTCCTACACCGTCACCGGGAATTAAACCTCTGGATGTCTTATCTAGGGGGCGACTTGTACCATCTTCGGAAAAGCCTTGAACACCTGAAAAGAGCATTCGCACAAATAGGGAGTCTGCACAACTGATGGCTCCGGCTAACATCATGTCAGCTTTATGGGATGATAGGTAATGAGAGGCTAATTTAATGGCATAAAATGAGGATGAACAGGCAGCATCTAGGCATAAGTTAATTCTAGATAATGATAGGGCTTGAGCAACTATTGATGCTGGTAAGCCAGAAATCATCGCATTGTAAACTGATGCTTTGGTTGTTGTGGGTAAACCAGCTAAATCAAAGTTTTCATCCTGCAAAAGTTCTTTAATTGCGGGTGCGATCGCTTGCTGATAAATAGGGGAGAATAATTGATGGGAAAGTTTGGTTGGGAAGGAGAGATTACCCAGAATTACGCCACATTTTGCAAGGAGGTTTTGATTCCCCCAGTAGCCACTATTTTTAATGGCTTGTTTGGCTGCATACAATGACCATTTGAAGGTATCATCTAAACCTGTTATTAATTCTGAGGGAAGATTGTATTCAGATGCATCAAATTCAAAGTCCCGAATGTATCCACCTTTGAGGGAATAGGTTTTGTCTGCTGTGCCTTTAACTGGGTTGTAAAAAATAGTGGGATCTACACCAATTTCGGCGATGGTGGCTGATGATGTGGCATCTTTTTTGTTAATCAGATTTTGCCAAAATTCTTCAGGGTTTTTAGCATCGGGAAATAGGCTTGATAATCCGATGATGGCTATTTTTTGCATTGTTATATCCTCGACAGTTTTGGGGTATTTAAAAGAAGGCAGGATTTACGCTTTTCCCCAAATTTGAGAATGTGAATGAAATCTTTTCTCGGTTGAGTGAGGTAGAAAAACCCCACCCCCAACCCCCTCCCCGCAAGCGATGAGGGGGCTAAGATGTACCTCTTATCTCTCTGCGCCTCTGCGTGAGAATCAAGGCTAAATAATTAACTTCTGAGTTGTTTCATTGACCAAATAATGGCATGAGCGCCTAGCATTTGGGAATATATTTTTCCCTTATTATCGTGTATAATAAAGTCTGCGATCGCACTGCTACTAGTCTTCGCTTTTACTTCACAAGAAACATAAAATATTTCGTTGTGTGGGGTGGGCGCAAATTGTTCAAATTTCTCGACTTTTCCGGGTAAGCAACCTTCTTGATGAAAGTGTTGTGTCCAAATCCATAAGGCGTGCATACTCAGGTCTGTTATGTAAGGATTCACCCATTTAACTGGGAATTGTCCCTGTTGTTGCGGGCTGATTTCTGTCCACAAACATTCTGTGGTGATTTTCTCAGGCGTAATATTTAAAACTCTTTGGACTTCTTGGAATGAGGGACCATGAAATAAGGTGGCTCCACCATTTTGATAGAACTCTTTCCCTGTGGTGGTAATGATGTTATCTGGATTGAGGTTGATGGCTGCATAATTGGGTGCGGGAGGAATTTCTTTATGCAGGTTGAGTTGGGCGCTAAAGTGATAATGGGTTTTTCCGGCTTGATTTTTACTAAATATTTTGGCTTTGACTATGATTTTTTCGGAGTTGATTTTTTCAACTTCTTCTATTTCTAAAATGTGTTCTTTGGCTAAGGTGTGGTTGAAGGTAATTCCTTTTAAAACTTTGAAGTCTGTGTAATTAAATAGGCGATAACCAGGATACATTTCTTCACAGCAATTAATGATCCATGTCATTGCACAGGTAGCAGGTAATACGGGAGAACCAGCTAAAGCATGATCATGTAAAAAGGGATTAGCTTCCAGTTTCATCTGGCGACGGATGCGATGAGTCCGTAGTTGGGAGTCTAATTCGATGGTGGGGGGAACTAGGGGACTACCAATGACAACTTGTGCAGTGTTACTGTGGGAAGGATGCAATTCGTTGACGAGCATTTGTGTACCCACATCGACGGGGATAATATCAATTCCCCTTTCTGCAAAGGCTTTTTTGAGTTCTGGGGACACCATCCCACTATCCCAAGCGCCCCAGTTAATGGCTACGACGTGACACTGAGGATAGTTTTGTTTGATTAAATGGGCTGATTTGTTGAGAATTTCGTTGGCGATCGCATAATCAGCTTGTCCAATATTGCCGTAAAATCCACTTACGGAGGAGAACAATACTAAATGTTCCAGTTGCTCAGGTTTGACGCAAGTTAGCAGATTTTCTAATCCCTGCACCTTAGCTGTGTAAACTTTCTCAAAATCCTGGTCTGTTTTCTTTTCAATCAGCTTATCAGCTAAGTTTCCCGCGCCGTGAACAATTCCGGTAATTGCACCTACAGTCGCTAATTTTTGCTGTAAGTCTGCAACATTAGTGACATCTACACTAATATATTCCGCTTGCGCGCCTGTTGCTTGAATAGTTGCTAAAGTTTGCTGAATTTCTCGACTGGAAACAATCTGATTATATATCTTCGATACACTCATGGGAGTTGGTTTTTCCCCCTGAGCCAGAAGATTCTCCATGATGCGTTTTTTTAAAGCTGGTTCCTCGAAACAATCTTGAGCAAATGCTGGTTCGGTTTCTAAAAGTTCGGAACGACCCAGGAGAATGAATTTACAAGGCTGGTGTTGCGCCATTTTAATCGCACATTGGGCTGTGATTCCTTTTGCGCCACCACTTACAACAAAAACTGATGAAGGACGAACCTGTGTCTGTGTAGTCATATTTTTTTATGATTAAAGAGGAACGTTCGCGCAGCGTGCGCGCAGCGCATACCGCCAAGTCGCCAAGAACGCCAAGAAAGAGTTTTTTAGGTGTCACTATAAAATTTGCGCTCTTAAACTTTGCGCCTTTGCGCCTAACGCACTTTGTGCTTCGCTTCGCTGATGCGTGAGACATAAAATAATTCTGAAACGCAGAGGGAGATATGCTGATACCTCCCCTTATTCAACTTATTTCTCGACGGAACCAACCAAAGTCACACGTCCCTGTGAACCGTAAGCAACTTCGCTAATTTGCAGGTTGGGGTCATGCAGTTCGGCGATAATATATTCTGCTGACTGTTGGGGATTTATACTTGGGTTTAAATCAATGGCGCGAGTAAAGACTTTTGGCCATTCCCATTTCAGCGATTTGGTTAATCCGAATAATCCTGCGCCAATGGCTGGGAAGTTTACCTGATTTTCTAATCCGAAAGCACCATCTAAATGATTGACTGTGAGGAAATAACTGCGTTCGTAACGCGCTACTTCGTTGAGAGTTGATTTCAGGTGTTTGGCTATGAAGAAAATGTGTTTGACAATTTCTTTTTCTTGTGGTAAGTAGGCAGGTGTTTGAAGTGTGTCAAATACGGGATGGATATGGATGAAGCCCCCGATAGTACCGAAGTGAGTGGCGATCGCAGATAATTTATGTTGAAGTAATTCTTCTGTCATATCTGCGAGGGCTACGCGATTCACTCCGGTGGGTAAAGGTGATTGTTGGGGAACTACTGCGGGGGGAAAGCTGAGAACTACGACTTTTTCACCGCGATAGGTTAAGGCTTGCGCTAGTTGTGAGGTGGTGAGGGACCCATCATCAGTAATGACAGTGACGTGTCCCTCCGGTAAAGCGAAATCTAAACTATCGGGGGGTGGGAGAAATTGCAGTTTAGCTGGTCGCCGTGTAACACCCTCAATTACCTGGACTGGCTGGTAACTAAACTCCTGCTGGGGCTTTTTTTTTTCACCTCCAGCCAACTTCTGGAGATAATCAACTATTTGACCGATGGTGCGGAGGTCGCCCAGTTCTTCAATATTCGGTTGCGGTAAATTGGGGTACTTATCTTGCATCGCTCCCAATATTTCTACCCGCTTGATGGAGTCAATTCCTAAATCAGCCTCCATGTCCATATCCATCTCTAGCATTTCTACCGGGTAGCCAGTCTTATCGCTGGTGATGCTTAACAGGGTTTGACCCAGGTCTGCATAATCATCAGTGGTTGCTATTTCTGTTTCTGGAAGATTAGGGGTAGAGACAACCGGGTCGGTCGTCTCTACGGGACTGGGGATCTCGTTGCCCCCTATGGGGATAAGGGGCAAGGGGGATTGAGTAGATTGTAGCACAACTTTTTCATTAGTTGTTGAGGTTGCTATTTCCACAGCACTACCACCAGACACATGGGATTGCAGATATGCTACAACTTCGCCAATGGTGCGTTTTTCAGATAATTCTTCTAAGTTTGGCTTAGGTAGTTCGGGGTACATATCCTGTAATGCGCCCAATATTTCTACTCGTTTGATGGAGTCAATTCCTAAGTCAGCCTCCATGTCCATATCCATTTCCAACATTTCCACTGGGTAGCCAGTTTTATCGCTGGTGATGGCTAATAAGTTGTTACCTAAGTCGGTTAGGTCAATATTAGAAGTAGGTGCAGGTGCGACTGGTTCAGGTACAACTACAGGTGCTGCTGCTACTGGTTCGGGTGCAACTACAGGTGCTGCGACTGGTTCAGATACAACTACAGGTGTTACTGCTACTGGTTCCGGTGCAACTACAGGTGCTGCTACTGGTTCAGATACAACTACAGGTGCTGCTACTGGTTCGGGTACAATTACAGGTGCTGCGACTGGTTCCGATACAATTACAGGCGCTGTTACCTGAGTAGAAATAATTTGAGAATATTCTTGTTGTATGAGTTGGAAAAACTTTTTAGCGTATTCTAACTGTTCCAGGAGATATTTTTCATGGATGCGTAGGGTTTCACCTTGTTGGCTGTGAAACTGCATCATTCCCCGTTCTATACTTTCTTTGACAACTAGCTGTAATTCTGCTGCTTCCGCCTGAGATTTGCTGTTGCTAAATACAGTATTTTGTTGCTCCATCAATTGGAAAAACGCTTTGGTATATTCCATTTGATGTTGTAGATAAGTCCCGTGGACTTGTAAATTGTCAGTTTGATTTTGCTGGAACTGTGTGAGCAGATTTTCTAAACTTGCTAACGCCCGTTGGTAATTTACAGCTTTTTCTGGTGTTGGTTGCATCATTGTCTCCTGGGCTATTTCCGACTGCGGTGCAGAATTAGTAGAGTTATGTGAAAATTCGGGCTGACTATCTATAGGATGGGGGACACGTCCATTAGTGGTGTTTTCTGTCACTGGTGGAGTGGTGGTGATAACTTCCGAAAACTCAGGTGTAGAAGCGGTGGGTAAACTAACTTGATGTCCGTTTTCCAAAGCTTCATTAAAGGCGTTTTTGGTTTTTTCGGAGACATAGTTAATGCCTTTTAAACGCACATTTAAGGCTTTCTTCTTCTCTGCTGGGGGTAGTGCAGGTTCAACTAGGTAAGGGTCGAGGTTTTTTAAAGGTACGCCCACTACACGCAACTGTACTGCTGCTTCTTTGAGGGAGCGATCGCTGTTCTTTTGGGTGCTGGGATTTAAGGAGATGGTAAGATGGGGGCGATCGCCTAAAATATCTTTTACCAAGTTGCTCAAAATCCGTCGGGGGCCAAATTCCACAAAGCAGTAACCACCCGCAGCATAGATATTTTCGATTTCCTGTTTAAACATCACCGAATTAGCGAGGTGAGTTTCCAGAATTTTTTGAATCCCTTGGGGTTCTTGGGGATAGGATTTACCTGTGACATTGGTAAACACAGGAATTTGAGGCTGATTGAATTTAACAGACTTAGTGGCGATCGCAAAAGATTTTTGAGCAAAAGCAATCATAGGAGTGTGGAAAGCAGCAGACACAGGTAACACCACAGCAGTGCAACCTTGCTCATGTAAAGCCTGCTTCACCTTCGCAATTTCCGCCGTTGGTCCCGCCAAAACAATCTGTGTCGGAGAATTAAAATTAGCAATAGTCACCAGAGGAAAACTCCGCAGCACCGCCGCCACCTTACTCATTTCCTCCTTCACCGCCAGCATACTTCCAGCATCGTGGTCAGGGTCTTGAGGCGCAGCCATAGCTTGACCTCTAGACTTCACGAGGAATAAGTAATCTGCTTCACTCAAAACCCCCGCAGCCCACAAAGCAGTTAACTCACCAAAACTGTGTCCCGCCACAAAATCGGATTTAAACCCAGCTTGTTGAAATATAGAATACAAACCAGCGCTAAACACCCCAATCGCAGGTTGGGCATACTCTGTCCGTTGCAGCGCCGCAATTTGAGCATTTTTTTCCGCCTCATCAAACACAGGACGGGGGAAAACAATTTCCGAAACTGGCTGCAAATTATCCTTAAGTAACAAACTATCCATACAGCCATGTAAACGGCGCATCGTAGGAAAGTTCATCACCACATCCCGCCCCATTTCCAGGTATTGAGAACCCTGTCCAGAGAAGAGAGAAACCACCTTTCCGCCCAACTCCATCCCAGAGGAACGGTAATAAATCCCTTGGGGATGTTCCCAAGATGTAGCACTAGCCTTGTGTTTCAGCCAATCAATACTCACCTGCATCAACTTACAGGCTTCTGGGAGAT
Source organism: Nodularia chucula CCY0103 (assembly GCF_963923915.1). Taxonomy (NCBI): domain Bacteria; kingdom Bacillati; phylum Cyanobacteriota; class Cyanophyceae; order Nostocales; family Nodulariaceae; genus Nodularia; species Nodularia chucula. The sequence goes on from NZ_CAWUOL010000039.1 coordinate 27,956, forward strand.
TTTCAGCCACAAACCCCAGCCTAGCAGCAACCAGAGGAATTTCCACTGATTGGCACTCTTTAACCAAAGCCGCAAAATGTCCTTCACCGCCATCACCTTGCAACTTATCCAGAGTTTCTGCACACTTACTCAGCAACTCCGCCGGATTATTTGCAAACAACAGCACCTCACGAGCCGTACCATGTAAACGGTAAGGAACATTCTCTGAAGTTTCGTATTCTTCTAAAACCACGTGATAATTTGTCCCTCCAAAACCGAAAGAACTTACCCCAGCCCGTCTTGGCGCTTCACCTTCCGCCTTTATCCAAGGTCTGGTTTGGGTATTCAAATAAAATGAGGAATTTTTGATATCCAGCTTAGGATTTGGTTCAGTAATATTGATAGTTGCAGGTAAAACCTTGTGATGCAGAGCCAAAGCTGTTTTAATCAAACTTGCAGCACCAGCCGCCGCCTTAGTATGTCCAATTTGAGATTTCACACTACCTAAAGCAATATGCTGTCTTTGGGAATCATGTTTGCTAAAGTAATCCTTGAGAGAACCAAATTCAGTGGGGTCTCCAGCCATTGTCCCAGTCCCGTGGGCTTCCATTAACCCCACAGTCGCCGGAGAAAAGCCAGCATCATCATAAGCCCGTTCCAAAGCCTTCACTTGGCCTTCCTTCCGGGGAGCATAAATACTCTTGTAGCGACCATCGCTGGAAGTACCAATCCCTTTAATCACCGCGTAAATTTTATCATTGTCCCGTTCCGCATCTTCCAGGCGTTTGAGAACATACATACAAACCCCTTCACCCAACATCATCCCATCAGACTTAGCATCAAAAGGTTTGACATTTTCACCAGGAGAAACCGCCGGGGTTTTGCTGAAAGAGATGTAAGCCATAATGGTGTTATCGGTATCAACACCACCAGTCAGCATCATATCAGCCCGATATTCCACCAGTTCGCTGATAGCCATTTTCAAAGCACCAAAGGAACTAGCGCAAGCCGCATCCACCACACAATTAGTACCACCAAAGTTCAAGCGGTTCGCAATGCGTCCCGCCACCACATTCGCCAACATCCCAGGGAAAGCATTTTCATCCCACTTAATGTAAGCGCTTTTGATTTTCTCGATAATTTTTTGGGTATCTTCATCAGAAAGACCACTGCTTTTCAGCGCCTTTTCCCAAACAGGATACTCTAACCTAGCTGAAAGTGGCATTCCCAATTGCTTGGCCATAGCCACCCCTAAAATTACCCCCACATTCTCCCGGCTAAACTCGGAAGATTCACCATAGCCAGCATCTTCCATTGCTTCTTTCGCTATCACCAAACTTAATAGCTGAGAAATATCTGTAACTTCCAAAATACTGGGAGGAATACCAAACTCCATTGGGTTAAAATCAACCTCTGGAATAAACCCACCCCGTTTACAATAGGTTTTATCTTCCGTGGTTCTGGGGTTGGGGTCATAATAATCCTTAACGCTCCAGTGGGAATCAGGAACATCAGTAATACAATCAATTTTGTTAACGATATTTTGCCAGTATTCCCGCAAGTTGCGCGCTTGAGGTAACAGAGAAGCCATGCCAACGATAGCAATGGGATTTTGTTGTAATTTTCTATTAATCTTGTTAACTGACATTGGTGTTTCCTTATGCAAGTTTTTTTCCTCTATGGAGCTAATCAAAGTTTTCTCAACACTTTTGATCAGGCTCTCTAACTCTGCCAAAGCCGTATCAATTGAATAAGCAGACATAGGGCATATACTGTTCTTAATTACTGTGGATGATCATGGGTTGCCTACCATAGCCAGAGCTACAGCAATTTCTGTCTCCACTGAAAATGAGTTATTTGGGCTGAGAATAGCTACTTGCTACCAATTTGTAATTTGTAATTAACAAGTCAGATGACATCTGGTTGGAGAGAATTGGTAAAATTTATCTGCTTGTTTCTCAGCAACACCACAGGTTGCTTACTGCTTTTACACCCTAATTAATTGGGGAATAATCTTATACAACACTAGATTCTTGATATTGCGGTAAAAGGTCAATCACGTTGTTGAAACTAGAAAAATAGTCTCGGAGTACGTTAGCAGCTTGACCTGTAAATTCCATCCACTCGTAATGGTAGAGATTTTGAGCAATTGTATCCCACTGGATTAAGGGAAACTGAGGAGTAGCTACTAGGACAGAAACGCTTTTTTCTCCCAAACTAGTTTGAGTATCTAGCCTAACCGCAGCAACGTAGCTGGTGTTAATGACAACGTTCTGTATCTTGATAAATGCCATAGCCAGTTTCAGCGTCCAGGATAATTTATTTTAAGGAATTTGACCCAGAAAAGTTGACAACTTCGTTACAGAAAAAACATTCCCTTAATTGCGAATTTATGCACTTTTCTGAAGAAATACTCACACACTCACAGGTTGATGCCAAGATGGTTAAGTTGAGTTTTGCTGTTTCCAAGTTACACAAAATAACTAATTTCCTTGGCCGATTTCAAAGGTTTGAATTAATAAAAACAATAGCATGATTCACAGAAACTAAATCATTTATTTAAAGTCTTTTTATAAATAAGCTGAATTATTGCTGGTAGCAATTGGGCAAAAGATGCGGAATACAAGTATAGCTAATTACTAAATTAATAAACTGTTTTGGGGCTGAATTGCTGTGTCAAACTGGGTTTTTATTTCAGTACGGATATTTCATTGAACTAGATTAAATTTAATTCATACATATCTGCAATCTAGAACAATTTAGCTGATTTTTCAGCAGAACATCATAATTAAAAGCAAAAAATACCTATATAAACAAATGGTAATTCATAAAGCAAATGTTAATTTACAAGTTAGTGCATAATAAACAAAATTCATTTGTGATGAATATTTTAAACTTACAACTCATTTATTAATATCTGACAAAGCAGTTACAGATTTAGAAATATCTTTGTGAGTCATGACTTCCTATTTCGGTAAGACTAAGACACTAAGCCCATTTTCTCAGCCACTTTACCACTCCATTGCTGCCAGCGCAGGAGTCCCCGATTTACTAATGAAGGGTTTTCATCGCCAACAAAACAGATGCGCCCCATGCGTTCACAAGCAATGAGAATTTCACCATTACCCATAAAGGGAGCAATTACAAAATTATTGGGATGGGTATATAAATTAATTAAGTAGTTGACAATACCTTCTACGCCATCAATATTAATGGGTGTCTGGGGTTGAGGTATGGATTGGTGAGAAAAAATGCCTATGTAAATATTACCCAGAATTAATTCATATTGAAAGGGCATTTGGTTTTGGCGATAAAAGTTATAAATATGACCCTCAGAACGCAACACCGCCACCACTCGCGCTTCATCTACCAAGTAATTATGCTCCCACGTTTCCGATAGGGTGGCGATCGCCAAAGCCGCATTTGATGGTAAAAGATTTCTAAACTGAGAACTCGCAGTATGATCACAATACACTAAATGCCGTCCCAACATCCATTCTTCACCCACTCTCACCCTCAGTTGATCACCAGCAACAGATACTTCTGGCTGACGTTGACCTTTTTTCAGCGCCAACTTAGCCTCCCTCTGTGCCATAACACTGTTGTACGCTAAAATCTGTAACTGTTTTTGCTGCGCCCTAGCTGAAACCATCACCTCAGCTAACCTAGATAATTCCTGCTCATCGCCCGTTCCCTGGGCTAACTCCCAAGCCCGTTGAGACTCTTCCGCCAACATACGTTCCTTACTCCCAGCCCTAGCCACCTTCAGCAGTGCTGTAGGACTATCTGCAATTGGCGAACCCTTAATAATTTCTTTGACTTCTGGATGAATACTTTTAGCAATTTGCTTACCGTGCTGAAAGGTGCGTTCAGAGTAGCCCACCTCTCTAGCTAACTCCGCAGTTCGTTTCAGAGGTAGTGAAACCGTTTCACCACCTTTAACAGTATATTGATTATCACCAACCTTAGCCCGAAACCCCATTCGCTCCAAAATCTGGTCACGCTCCAACCACAACTCCGAACGCTCTAAAGGTTCTAACTCATTGCGAATCAAATTTTCATCAATTTCCGCCAAACGGGACTGGTCGGAGTTTTCATAATTCACAATATGACACTCTATCGCCTCCAGCCCCAAAAGCCTGCAAGCCGTCAACCGATGCAAACCCGCAATCAAATTTAGCTCCTTATCCACCGTAATCGGGTTTAACAAACCATTAGTGCGAATCGACTCCTGCAACTCCTTCACCTTCTCGCCCTTCACCGGACGACGGTTAAAACCAATCCGAATTTGGTCTATGGAAACTATAGCCATAATTACTAAACTTCCGTGCAATCAGTCAAAGATACATCTCAATATATGGCATCAGCAGACTTAATGGCGAGTCCCAAAATCAAGTTACCTCACGCAGAGCCGCAGAGAATAAGAGTTGAGAAGATGAGTATTGGAAACTAAAAATCTTTCCCCCACACTCCCCACACCCCGCACACTCCCCACACTCTGCCATAATTAGCACGCCACAAACCCAATTGACAAGATCATCATTTTTTGCAATACTCAATCAAAAGGTTCCCTGCGCTGCGACCATCTGCAAGATTTAATTTTCCCCACTGGAAATATCGTATTTTACGCTACTGGATGAGCTGTCAAATTAGGATAAAACTAAGGAAGATTTGCAGTGACACCACCATTAAGTTTGCAGTTCATCTAGTAATTTAAGGCGGCTGCACAGGCATACAACAATTTATATAGAACTAATTAGACCTCTCAAGGTACTCAAGGTAAAGCCAGAGAGCCAAAAGCCTCTTGGTTAATTTGCAGATGATATGGCCATTTAGGCTTTCCCCTGGCATAACACAATTTGGAATAAAAATATGGCAGCAAACAAGAAACGCCTGTTACTCACAAAACACCTCAGTCGGTGGCGGATAATTTTAGCAGCATCTATCACATTAACCACCGGATTAGTATTGATTTACAGCTTTTCACAAAATCGATTCAGCCAGCCAGTTGCAACTCCGTCAGAGAATTTATCCCAGGCTAACGCAACTACTACACCTACACCTGCACCTGCAAGAGTAGCTGTGACAGCTTTGGGACGTTTGCAACCTAGTGGTGAAGTCACTAATTTATCTGCACCCAATTCAGTCAACGGTGTGCGGGTAGAAAGAACTTTGGTGACGGAAGGAGAAGAGGTTAAAGCCGGGCAAGTATTGGCATATCTAGAAAATTATCAACGTGCCACAACTGCTCTACAACAGTCTTTAGACCAACTAGAAATTGCTAAAGCTAGATTAGCACAAGTTGAGTCTGGGGCGAAATCCGGAGATATTACCGCTCAAAAAGCTGCGATCGCCGGTTTAGAGTCACAATTAAAAGGAGACATTGCCGCCCAACAGGCCACCATCAATCGTATCCAAGCCGAAGTAGACAACGCCGCCACCGAAAACAACCGATATCAGCAGTTATTCAAGGACGGTGCTATTTCCGCCTCCGTAGCAGATAGTAAAGCCCTGCAACTCAAAACTGCACAACAACAACTCAAAGAAGCGCAAGCCAGCCTCAACCGTACTCAGTCCACCCTCCAAGACCAACTCAAAGAAGCCCAAGCCAGACTTAAAAGCATTAGCGAAGTCCGGACTGTGGATGTAGAATTGGCAAAAACCGAAGTTAATAGTGCTGTAACAGCCGTCAAACAAGCAAAAGCCGACCAAGAATTAACCTATCTCAAATCTCCCATAGAAGGGCAAATCTTAAAAATTCACGCCAAAACCGGAGAAGTAATTAGTAACAACGGATTTGCTGAGATAGGTAAAATCTCTCAAATGTATGTAGTTGCAGAAGTTTATCAAACAGATATTCAAAAAGTCAAAGTAGGACAGACAGCCACCATTAGCAGCAGCGCTTTTGCCGACACAATAAAAGGCACAGTCAGCGAAATTGGTTGGCAAGTTAGCAGACAAAGCATCTTCAGTTTAAACCCCGCAGCAGATACCGACCGTAGAATAGTAGAAGTAAAAATCAGCATCAACGACCCCGCAGACATTCAACGAGTAGCCCGTTTAACCAACCTCCAAGTAGATGTCGCCATTCAAATTTAATATAGCCTTTCCCCCCACTCCCTACTCCCCAATAAAGCATCAAATTTAACAACATTATGGTATTAAACCATGAATTTTAAAATTCCTTTAGCATGGCTACAGCTCGCCCAGCAAAAAGTTAGATTTGTCGTAGCTGTAGCTGGAATTGCCTTTATAGTCCTACTGACATTTATCCAACTCGGCTTTCAAGATGCCCTTTATTCTAGCGCCACAGCACTGCATCAAAACCTCCGAGGCGACTTATTTTTAGTCAGTTCTCAATATAAATCTCTCACCGCAACTCAAAGCTTTTCCCGGAGTCGTTTATACCAAACCTTGGGTTTTGCAGGTGTAGAATCAGTTAGCCCCCTATATTTGCAATTTGCCAAATTAAAAAATCCCGACACAGGAGAGAAATATTCCATCTATGTCATTGGTTTTGACCCTGGACAGTCTATATTTAACATCCCCGAAGTCACCGAAAATATAGACAAACTCAAAATTCCGGATATTGTCCTATTTGACCGCATTTCCCGGCCAGAATTTGGACCTATAGCCGATAACTTTACTGCTGGAAAGACTGAACAGACCATTGAAATCTTCCCCTTTGATGCACCCATTGGCTACAGAGTCAGAGTTGGTGGTTTATTCAGCTTAGGGCCTTCCTTTGGTGTTGATGGTAACTTAATTGTTAGTGATTCCACCTTTCTGAGGATAAATCCTAATACTCGTCCCGCAGAAATGATTGATATTGGAGTTATCACCTTAAACCCTGACGCAAATAGAGATGTAGTTTTGCAAAACTTGGTTGCTAGTTTACCTAATGATATCCAAGTTTTTACCCGTGAAGGATTTATTGATTTTGAGAAAGAATACTGGGCTGTGAGAACTCCCATTGGCTTTATCCTTAACCTGATGCTAACTATGGCTTCGGTTGTGGGTGTGGTAATTGTTTATCAAATTCTCTACAGCAATATTGCTAATCAATTAATTGCCTACGCCACTTTAAAAGCTATTGGTTATGCCAATGGATATCTCTTAAATGTAGTTTTTCAACAAGCATTAATCCTGGCTTTATTAGGTTACATCCCCGGTTTTTTGTTTTCCATAGCCTTATATAGTTTTGCAATGGATGTAACGAAGTTACCCATCATGATGACTGCTAATAATGCGATTATTGTCTTAGTCTCCGCAGTGCTGATGTGCATAACTTCTGGGTCGCTGGCTATTAATAAACTGCGTTCGGCAGACCCGGCGGATATTTTCTAATTATAGCAATTACCATGCAAGTGAGGTACAAGCCGTAATTATTAAACGCAGATGGACGCGGATAAACGCAGATAGTTTTATATCAGTATTTTAGTTAATCAGGTTGCTACTACCATAATCTAATTTACCCATCACTCATATTTCTATGAATCTACAAAATAAAACTCTCTTGATTACTGGAATTGATGATTTTATCGGTTTGCGCGCAGCAGAATTAGCTGTAGCTCAAGGAATGAAAGTTAGGGGAATACAAAATGCTGCTGATGTCAAGGAAAAAGTCAGAAATTTGGGTATTGAAATAGTTATTGGTAGTGTGACTGATGCTAATTTTGCCCAAAAAGTTTGCCAGGGTGTAGATATCGTTTTACATAATGCTGAAATTGCTCAAGAAGCTGGCGCAATTAAGGAATTTCGCGCCGTAAATGTGGGCGGTACGGTCAATATGGCTAAAGCTGCTAAAAATGCTGGTGTGAAAACTTTTGTCCATCTTTCTAGTGTGATGGTCTATGGCTTTAATTATGCCGATGGTGTGAGTGAATCTGATCCTGTTTCTGGTGATAATAATCCCTACTGTCAGACGAAAATCGAAGCAGAAACTGAACTTTTACCTCTCAATTCTCCCCCTGACTTTGGTGTAATTGTGATTCGGGCGGGAGATGTCTATGGCCCTAATAGTATGGCTTGGGTAGTGCGACCAATTTCGATGATGCGTCAAAAGTTATTTGCCTATGCTAATGATGGTCAGGGAGTGATGAATCATGTCTATATAGATAATTTGATTGATGCTATTTTTCTAGCAATGGAAAAAGAAACCTATGGGGAAGTTTTTAATATTACCGATGGTCAAGGAACTTCCTGGAAAGAGTATTTTCTCCGTTTAGCAGCTATGGAAGGTTTGGCTGCGCCTATGTCTTTGCCTAAAGAGGAAATGAAGTTATTTCTGAAACTGCGCGCCCAAGGACAAAAACTATTTCGGAAAAAAGCAGATATTCTGCCAGAGTCTGTTGATTTTATGAGTCGTCCTTATGCTTATTCTATTGCTAAGGCACAAACTCTCTTAGATTTTAAACCAAAAATTGACTTGGAAGATGGTTTAAGACTCACTCAAGCATGGCTAGAAAAAACTGATATTTCTCGGCTAGATAAATAATTTGCCAGGTTCACTCAAAATTATTTGATATGCCTCAAAATACCCCAAGGTTAAGTATTGGATTGCCTGTATATAATGGCGAGAAATTTATCAAGTTTGCCCTTGACGCACTTTTAGCTCAGAGTTTTACAGATTTTGAGTTAATTATCTCCGATAATGCTTCTACCGATAAAACTGAAGAAATTTGTCGAGCTTATGCCGCGCAAGATCAACGGATTCGTTATTATCGTAATCAAAGTAATCTTGGTTGTTCCGGTAACTTTAATCGGGTGTTTGAGTTGTCTGTAGGTGAATACTTTAAATGGGCTGCTTATGATGATTTACACGCTCCAGATTTCTTAATTAAATGTGTGGCGGTACTTGACAATAATCCCTCTGTGGTGTTGTGCCATTCTCAGGCATATTTCATTGATGAAAATGCTCATCTTCTCCAAAACTACAGTATTGAACTGAAAACAGATTCAGAAAAACCCCAGGAGCGTTTTCACGAATTACTTAGTAAGCATCTCTGCTATCAAATGTATGGAGTAATTCGCTCTAGTGCTTTGAGAAAAGTACCTCCTATGGGTAGTTACGGAACTGCGGATGGAATTTTGTTATTAAGACTGGGTTTGTTGGGTGCATTTTATGAAATACCAAAATACTTATTCTTTCCCAGAATCCATTCTGAGCAATCATTGAGTATGTTTTTTCCTGACTATCGTTTGGTGACGGAAGAGAAGGGTAAATCTACTCCGGGTATTTTTCCAGATTTTTATGCTTATACGGTTTGGTTTGATTCTGCTAAGAAAGGTAAGTTGTTATTTCCACATTGGCGAATACTTTGGGAATATATGCTTTCTATATGGCTGTTTGATTTGAGTCTTTATCAGCGTTTATGTTGTCATTTTAGTATTTATCAACAGTTGCAAGGAGCGGAATATTTGTTGTTTAAAGATTTGTTGATAGCGGCTCAAACTATATTACGGAAATGGTGCCAACATGATTCTATGAAATCAACACTTTTGCCTTAAAAGTAATGGCTGTAAGGTGTGATGAATAAGTAAAACTAGTAGTTGAAGTGAGGATAATATGTGGAAATCTAGGTTTTTTAGTCGTCTGATAGCGAGTGCTTTATTAAGTATGAGTTTTGGTAATACTCTGAATGCTGAAACTACTACAAAACTGACGGTTGTAGTGGAGGGTATTAAAAATCAAAATGGTGAGATTTGTATGGGTGTTTATTCTAGCTCTAAAGGTTTTCCCATGAGTACCGATGATGTAATTAAAAGTGCTTGTATGCAGCCTACAAAGGATACTGTAACTCATGTTTTTTCTGGTTTGAAACCGGGGAGTTATGCGGTGGCGGTAGTGGATGATCAAAATGGCGATCGCAAACTAAATAAAGACTTTCTCGGCATACCTAAAGAAGGGTTTGGAGTTTCCCAAAATCCCACTGTTTCAGTATTCACTGGTACACCTAAGTTTAATGATGCCAGTTTTTTACTCACACCAAATCAAAATACTACCATCAACATTTTGATGAAATATTCCCTTGATTCCTAAAGGGGAAATCGAGATTAATCGCAACTCGCTATTACACAAGGCAAAATCTGCCGGAGACGATATATGAAAGAGTTGACGATATTCATTACTCAGTCTTTGCTGGGTTGGCTGGGTATTCAGATGATTCTAGCGCTGGTTTTTTTATTTTACGTGCGATCGCCCCAAGCACAAAATAGATTAGCCGATGACCAGTTACCAAAAACCGCAGTAATTCTGTGTTTACGGGGAGCAGATCCCTTTTTACCTAACTGTATCGAGGCGTTATTAAATCAGAATTACCCAGACTATGACCTCAAGGTAATTGTTGATAGTCCAGCAGACCCGGCTTGGGAGGTTGTGAATGAGATAATTAACACCCAAGCAGCCAGCAACATCCAAGTTAGCCCTCTAAGGATTATTCGGCATAACTGTAGTCTCAAGTGCAGTTCCCTATTGCAAGCAGTTTCTGACTTAGATGAATCTTATCAGGCGATCGCCCTAGTTGATGCAGATACCATCGTACATCCTAACTGGCTCCGAGAATTAATTATTCCTCTAAATAATCCCAAAATCGGAGTCACAACCGGGAACCGTTGGTTTGTACCCACAGATAAATATTGGGGTTCCCTAGTCCGCTATATCGGGAACGTCTCCACAGTCGTGCAGATGTTTCTATTTCAAGTTCCCTGGGGAGGGAGTTTAGCCATTAAAACCCAAGTCCTACACCAAACAGGTTTATTAGATAAATGGGGACAAGCCTTTGGCGAAGATTATCTAATTCATAACATTCTCAAACAACATGGGATGCGAGTTAAACTTGTACCTTCTCTGATTATCCTCAACCGGGAAGAGTGCGACTTACTAGGCTTTTTAGAATCTATCAAGCGAGTCCTATTCTATTCTCGACTTTACCATCCCCGTTGGATAGCAATGATTAGTGATGCAATTTCCAGCATTCTATTTCCTTGTGTAGCTATTTTGCTATTTCTCTTCGCCCTTTTAGATGCACAATGGAACATAGCATTTTTATTGTTATCCACCTATTGCATATATACCGTGGGACTACTCTTACTCACCCTAATTTTAGAGTTAGGTATTAGTCCCATAATTCGCTCTCATGGTCAGCCAACAACCAAACTATCACCAGAGATGATCGGCAAAATATTAATTGCTATACCCCTGACACAATGGGTATATGGATTAGCCCTAATCAATTCTCTACGGATGACCACCGTTAAATGGCGTGGGATTGTCTACCGCATCCAAAATCCTTGGAATATCCGATTAGTAGAATATCATCCCTACGACTTATTGGATCAACCCATTGATGGTAAAATTTCCCTCTAAAAAATTACCAATGATCGGCTAATCATAGAAATCAGAGTAGAGGAATAGCCAAAAATCCCCACTCCCTACTCCCCACCTATATTTATATTTTCCAAACTGATATTTTTGCGTATATCCAATCGGACTTCGGGAATCAAGTTGTCAATCTGGAAGAAAAGCTGTATTTGGTGTCACGAAAAACAGCATCAACACACTCACCTTTTACTGAATACTCATCCAAAAAATTACTTGATTTATGAACAAGCAGCCACTTCGCATTGCACTGTTTACAGGATTGTATACCCCTTTTTTAACCGGGGTTTCAGTTGCAGTACACCAACGGGTACGCTGGTTACTAGAACAAGGGCATGAAGTATTTCTTGTTCACCCAGCCATGAACAATAAATATCCGAAAAATGTCGGCAAACGTCCGATGGCCGGACTAGAAGAATTACAGCCTTTTCCTAATTTTTCTGCTTATGCTTTCCCGACACAGCCACTGATTTTTTACAAGTCTCTACCCCAACCTCTGCACTATCATCATTGGAGTGATACCAAATTATTACAAAAGTTCTGTCCTGATATTATCGTAGTAGAAGAAGCGCCACAAATGCGCGGTTTTTACTCTATGTTTTTGCAGGGTTATGGTCGCCCCATTGGAGTTGACTATGCTAAGAAAACAGGGACTCCCATTATTTCAATTTTCCACACAGATATTGTTGCTTATATCCAATACTACTTGGGTAATAATGTTTTCAATTTGATGCGTCCGATTATTCCCATGTTAGTGAAGCAATCTACCGAAGTTTATGACCGGAATTTATTTTCTTCTCAGGAACAACTTTTCAAGTACCAGAGGTTGAATTGCCAACGGGGTGAATATGTACCATATCAAGGGATTGATTGCCAAAAATTTCACCCCCGCAATATTATTCATAATCCCATTCCTGAAGATGATCGACCAACTATCGTGTTTGTGGGAAGGATTACCGCAGAAAAAAATGTCTTGCAACTAATAGAGATGTTTCCATTCATTGCTGCGAAAATCCCTGATGTCCATTTGGTGATTATTGGTAGTGGGCCTTTGGATAAAGAATTACGTCGCCAAGCTGAAAAGTTTCCCTCTGGAATTACTATTTGGGGTGAGTCTCATGGTAAGGAACTTTTGGGATGGTTTGCGCGTGCAGATGTGTTTGTTAACCCTTCTGTGACTGAGAATTTCTGCACTACTAATAATGAGGCTTTGGCTTCTGGTACTCCGGTGGTGACAGTGGTTGCACCTTCTACTTCTGAGCAAGTTTTTCCTGGTTATAACGGCTTTTTGGCTAAACCGAATAATCCCCAGGATTTTGCCCACAAGGTGGTGGCGATTTTGCAAAATCCTCAATTGCACGCCACAATGACTGAACAGGCGCGTCCTTCTATCCTCAAATATGATTGGTCTGCTTGTACCGAAAAGTTTGAGGAGAAATTGTATGAAATCATTGAGGCTGCTGGTAGCAAGGTAGAAGCTAACAAGGTTTGTTAGTGAGGCTGGGGACTGGGGACTGGGTATTGGGGACTGGGGACTGGGTATTGGGGACTGGGGACTGGGTATTGGGGACTGGGGA
>NZ_CAWUOL010000040.1:0-40827 GCF_963923915.1 Nodularia chucula CCY0103
CCCCAGTCCCCAGTCCCCAGTCCCCAGTCCCCAGTCCCCAGTCCCCAGTCCCCACATACTGAGGAATTGACCCGCAAATCCTCCCCACTCCCCCACTACCATCTCAGTACAGTTCACCCCAAAAATCTAGTCACACACACCCGTTTTTTGCCCAAAATAGCCTGTGTGTGACTTGGCTTGGTTTGACCCTCAAAAATCGCTGTAAGAATTGTGCCGTAAGGCTTTAGGTCTAGTCACACACAAACCCATTTCCTTATAATAATTAAGCTTGTGTGTGACTAGATTTTTCATATCCTTCTGGCTTTAATTTCTTAAGGTCGAGGAAGGTAGCTAAATGTGCTAATTGCTACAAGTTAATATTTTGGGAGGGGTGGCAATGGACAATGACCTATGACTAACGCCGCCGCCGCATAATCGCCAGCATTCCCCAAAATAACCCCACGGGATGAGAATAGCCATTCCCATAAAAATAACCCCATTGCTGAGGCTTTTGGCACTGATGCAACTTATTACATGAGTTGTGGCGATTGGGGGCGGTTGGGTGCGATGCCTTCGGCGAGCGGAGCGATCGCGCGTCTGGTTAATTCCTCAATTACCGCATCCCTGCACAATTCCCATCGGCTTGTATAGGCATAGAAACATCTGAACACTCACACAGATATTTTTGGAAACTTCCCCACTCCCCATTGCAGGACTAAACCCCTATACTTTCAGTAATGCTTTATTTATACATGGTTTTGTATGTTTGCGTATATTTATAGGCGGGACAATGGATTTATTTTATATAACAATTAAAAATCGATTGACCCTGTTTTTTGGCTTTCTGTACAAGGGTTTGCGCGATTTACTTGGAAAAAAAACTTTTTTGTCAAAAACTAGAATTATATGATTTATCATTCAGTTGTTTTTTAAACAAACTAGCTACTGCGTAACCAGTGACTAACCGCCGTCGCACAATCCCCATTCCCCAGGACTAAACCCCACATTTTCAGCAATGCTTTATTTATACATGGTTTTGTATATTTGCGTATATTTATAGGCGGGACAATGGATTTATTTTATCTAACAATTAAAAATCGATTGACCCTGTTTTTTGGCTTTCTGGTTAAGGGTTTGGGCGATTCGCTTGGAAAAAAATTTTTTTGTCAAAAACAAGAATTATATGATTTATCATTCAGTTGTTTTTGTAACTAATTTGCTACTGCAAAGCATTGGGGACTAAGAACCAATGACCAATGACCGCACAATCCCCAGCATTCCCCACAATTGCCCCACGGGATAGAATACACCTTTGCATAAAAATAACCGCATTGCTGGGGCTTTTGATTGGATTGGGGTTGGTGCGATGGGCAAAGCCCCGCCGGAGGCGATAGCGCGGAGCGCACCTGGAGTCGGCAATCACGCGGAGCGCTGTGCCGTGGGTGGCGATTCGCTAGAAAATAATATTTATAAACAGTACAAAATCAGCGCAGAAACTCTGGCTGTTTTTACTGGTTTGTTGACAGCAAAAAACTAGCGCTTTTAGCACTGTGTTCCTTTTTGTTTCCCTGACTGGTTGTTCCTTGGGTCAGGGATTGTTAACGATGCACTGCCCTGTTCTCAACCGCCTTGATGGTTATTCGACCGTTCGAGGTTTTGCTTTCCCCTTTACCGTGGGCAATTACACGGTCAGTCTTTGGCTCACTGTACGCATTGAGGGCGCAACTACACCGGGTTTCTGTCACCACGACTGTCATTACGACGGACTCCATTATAACCTAAACCCGCACAATGCCACTATTGCCCTGCAAGATGCCCCAACATTTCCCACAAGCTACCCCACGTAAAAAATAACCCCATTGCTGGGGCTTCTCTGTTGGGTTGAGTTGGGGATGGGTGGCTATCGCTAACTAACACCATTTGCAGGGAGTTAGCGATCGCCTTCGGCGGGGCTTTGCCCATCGCACTACTCAAAGGATCGCTCTTGGGGATTACTCTACATCTTCCCCACTGGGAACCAATGCGGTTAAATCTATCACCTCAGTTAGCTTTGTCCCTGGCTTGCGATTGTCATAGGGGTTTAACTCATGCTTGGCGTTGTGATCATCTAGTCGTTGCTGGCATCCCTTGAGAATTTCCTTAACGGTCGCTGGCTTGCTACCTGTAAGACTTTGTATAGCAGTTTGGTAATTCCTCAGCCTTGCCTCTTTGCTCGGCTTGTGCTTTGTTCTAAATTGGATTTTGAGTTTGACAATTCTCTTCCCAGGGTGATTACTGTCCCCAAGCCACCTAATATTTATTTTTGTAAGTCAGCATTGGCAGTTTCAAGAAGTCTGGCTGTATGGGCTTCACTAGCCCTAACATTGCCAAAATCTTTCAGCTTCACCACGCGCCAAATTGCTAAACCTGCCATCAGTTCATAGTTGTAGATTTAGCCCGGATTTCATGCCCTAAAGCGTAAATATGGATTGTCTCAGGGCGAGTGCGGCCGGGGGCAAAATATCCCCCCTAAATTTTAGAACTGTACTTACTATAGTTCTAGAAAATTTTAGCTCAGACTGAGGCGGTCGTGGGGTAGCGCTTCCCCTGCCCCTGATTGACAAAAACTATCCCTTAAAAGCATATCAAATTGGCTGAATTATTGTTCATTTAGCGGCTCTCAAGAATAACTAATTTATCAATTTTTGCCCTGATTTCATCTTGTCAATAATTTTGAGCTAATGACAATAAATCAGGTGTTCTGGGGTCAATTTTCATCTGAAAATACTATCAAAAATACTAGGGCGACCCTTTGCTGCTCACTGGCTCATTTAACGTAATTATAGGGGTTTTAGGTTATTTCAGTATCAATAAGTTTGGTTTAATGACAATAATTAGAGGTTTTCGGATTCACTCAACTTTCTTCAAGGACTGATACCACTCTTTTGCAACTATTTGTATTATCAACAACTACAAAATATTTTTTCAACCGTTTTTTGAATTACTTTTGCAACATCAATGTATTACATAATTCTCAATAATTTTGAACTTAATGACAGTGGTATTTTGAAAAATAATGGCTAGAAAGCGGTTGGTGTAAGAATTGTAGAGCTTTTTGTCTGAAAGATGAAACTCCTCAATAGGTGCTGCACGACAGTCATATCACACCTTTTGAAGAGTTTCTTTTGAATCATTAAACTAACTCAAACTCACATAAATTACGAATTGAAGTCCTCAATAGGTGTTATGTCACACCTATATATAGGTGCTATATACCACCCTCCCAGGACTTGTTGTGTACTATACATTTTCTGTACATAAATATAAACTTAAGTCTATGTATTTAGTGGAGATTTGACCACAACAAATTTTAGATGTAGTTAGAAAAAATTTTTCCCAGTTTTGGGAATAGCAATTTATGCATTCTGTCACAAGGGGTGCGCGGTGAACAATTGCGTGTGCCAATTCTTTGGGCGCTGCATCAATTAGAAGCTCAAATTAATCTCATTCGCCGCATTTGTGGCATTGATCCTAACTACTGATTTGATAATGAGGCGAGGCGCTCACCAAAGGTGCTGCGCGCGATCGCTAGAGGTTAGCGTAGCTATCGCACAATTTACAAAATTCCCAATTGGCAGGGAGCAACCATTCAAGGGGCAACTAAAAAATTTTCCCTCGACTTGATTTTGAATCATCTTCTCTAATTTCTATTTTGAAGGGTGGAAGAGAATTGTCAGGCTAATTAAAGCAAATCCTCGTTTCTATGCCACCCGCACCAGTTTGACCAATACCCGCACCAGGAAGCGCACCAGTGGTAAGCCTGAAACAACGGTATATCAAGCTTTGACGCATTACCCGCACCAAGCGCACCAGTTTTGAGGGGTTCTACTCACTTTTGTGAATATTGAAATTTATTTTTTTTTATTTTTTTTCTTCACCATTGTTTTTCTTTTCTTAAAAAAAGTGGTGCGGGTGGTGCGGGTGGTGCGGCTAAGAAGGCTGGAATGTAGTCATAGTCAGGGCTGTAGCACTAGAGCGTTTTTTGAAGTGGTGCGGGTAGTGGTGCGGGGTAGTACAAAACTGGTGCGGGTACGTCATAAAAAATACCCCACAAATGATTGTGGGGTGTCTGTATGGGTGGCGATTCGCTAGAAAATAATATTTTTAAACAGCACAAAACAGCGCTGAAACTTTGGCTGTTTTTTACTGGTTTGTTCTCAGCAAAAAACTAGCGCTTTTTAGCACTGCTTTTTTCTTGTTTCCCTGACTGGTCTTTCCTGGGGTCGGGGATTTTTCACCATGCACTGCCGTGTTCTCAACCGCCTTGATGGTTATTCGACCGTTCGAGGTTTTGCTTTCCCCTTTACCGTGGGCAATTACACGGTCAGTCTTTGGCTCACTGTACGCATTGAGTGTGCAACTACAATCTCAACTATTCTATCCCATATTGTTACTATTGCTTTATGGTAAAAACCCAAGCGTTAGGTTATAAGTAAATAATCATGGCAACAATTGTCAAAGAAGAGGGTTTTGAAATTCGCATTTACCCAAACGATTATGAGCCATCTCATGTTCATGTTTTTAAAGCCGGTGGTGAGGCGCGAATTAAAATAGGAAGTCAAGATGAAGACCCTGACTGGATATCTGTCACTAATATGAGCGATAAGGACGCAATAAAAGCTCTCAAATTAGTTGCAAAACATCAAGACCAACTCAATCAAAAATGGCAAGAGTATGATCAGCAAAGAAATTCAAGTCAACCAAGAATTATTGAACAAATTGGCAAAAGCCCGAAGCCACGCCGAAAGAAGCGAACCAAGGGCAATTAAGGCTTTTTATGAGCCAAACAATCAAATGGTTCATATTATTTTTAGTAATGATGCTATATTTATTTTTCCTGCTCATTTAGGGCAGGGATTAGCTGAGGCTTTAGATGAAGATTTAGCGCAAGTAGAGTTAACACCTTCTGGGGAAGGATTACACTGGGAAACTTTAGACGTGGATCTGAGTATTCCCGGTTTAATGAGTGGATTGTATGGGACTAAAGCCTGGATGCAATGGTTAGCTAAAAAAGGAGGTAGTTCTACTTCCACTGCTAAAGTTAGTGCATCTCGTCGCAATGGTCAAAAAGGTGGCCGTCCACGCACAAAAACTACTACTCCCTAGTCAACTTTTCCGCCGCGCCATCGCTCCTGGGGCTTATACCACATCCAAGCCATCGTGAACTAATGCGGCTAAGTCGATGACCTAGCCCCGTCTTCCCTACACCCTATTCGTGACTTCCTCTTCTTAGTTTTAACGATGCGTTACAGAAAAATTTGTGATAAATTGTGGGTAATTGTTAACTACTGCTAACACTTCATCACATTTGCGACCAAGGCTGTATTGCCGTCAAGCGTATAGATTATGTCAAAAACACAACAGGTGCTAGATTATGCCCGTGAAAAAGGCATAATTAGAGCTAAAGATATAGAAGCACAAGGTATTCACAGACAATATCTCAAACGCCTGGAACAGCAAGGACTACTGATACGTTCAGCCCGTGGTATTTACACTTTTGCAGAAGCTGAAATTACAGAAGGTCATACCTTGGCTGAAACTGCTAAACGAGTTCCTAGTGGAGTAATTTGTCTTCTATCAGCACTTAGTTTTTATGGGCTAACTACTCAAGTACCTTTTGAAGTATGGCTTGCTATACCTCACAAGCACCGTCCCCCAAAAGACAATCTTCTACCTCTAAGAATTGTTTATATGTCTGGTAAATCCCTCTGTGAAGGTGTTGAAGAACATCTAATAGAAGGTGTGAATGTACGAGTATATTCTTTGGCAAAAACAGTTGTGGATTGTTTTAAATTTCGCAATAAAATTGGTCTAGATGTGGCGCTTGAAGCACTACGAGAATGTTGGAGAGAAAGAAGATGCTCAATGGATGAACTATGGCACTACGCTAAAATTTGTCGAGTACATAATGTCATACGTCCATATCTAAATTCACTAAAATAATGTCAAAAAAGTCTATTAATATAGCAGCTTCTATCCGAGATAAATTGTTAAATTTATCTAGAAAAAGAGGGGAACAATATAATTACTTGCTAACCCTGTATGTCGGTGAAAGACTGCTATATAGGCTTAGTCAATCTCCAAATCAACAACAATACATTTTGAAAGGAGCTACACTTTTTAAGGTGTGGAATGGTGAACCACATAGAGCCACAAAAGATTTAGATTTCTTAAGTTTTGGCAATAATGAAGTCAAACATATAGAAAAAGTTTTTCAAGAAATTTGCTTAATCGAGTGTGAAGAAGATGGAATTATTTTTTTACCAGAATCTATCAAAGCTCAAGTAATAAAAGAAGACCAGCAGTATGAAGGAGTAAGAGTTAACATTACAGGAAAACTAGGTACTAATCTGTGTAAGATTCAAGTTGATATTGGATTTGGTGATGTTGTTACACCCGATGCTCAAGAAGAACTAATTGATACCATTCTAGATGTTCCTAAGCCACAATTGAAAACCTATCCTCGTGAAACAGTAATAGCTGAAAAATTTCAAGCAATGGTTGATTTGGGTATAAAAAATAGCCGACTTAAAGATTTTTATGATATTTGGTTTCTTTGTAAAGATTTTGAATTTCAAGGGGATTTACTTAGCCAAGCTATAAAAAATACTTTTACACGACGCAAAACAGAAATACCAATAAAAGTACCTTTAGCTTTAACCCCAGAATTTACTAATGATCCAGAGAAACGAAAACTATGGATAGCCTTTTTTAAAAAAGTTAAAATAGGAGAACCGCAACTTACTTTTGATGAAGTTGTCACTGTTATTAAAACTTTTATAATGCCACCTTGTATGGCATCTGCTCAAAATAAAAGCTTTGAAAAAGTTTGGAATGTAGCAGGGTATTGGAAGGATATAAATAACAACCTATGAAAATATATTTAAACTAATTATCTTGACTTCCCTTGAAAATTTCTTTAACCGTTGCCGGCTTCTGCTTGGTCGATGCTGTCACTTGCTGTAGAAGTCGGTAAAGTGATCTTTGGCTCGGCCGTGCCGATTGATTTTCATTGTCTCCACTGTAGACCCTGTATCACAGCCTACACCTGATCTAAGCCCCTGCAATACCCGTTTCTACGTCTAAGGATATGTTTAATTTTGAGAAATTAATGAGATATTAAATTGAAAAATTCATTCAAATAGAAACTTATGGCAACCGAGCAAGAGCTTCATTCTCTTTTTAATTCCTTAGATCGGGATCAAGACGGCAAAGTGTCCCTGAATGAGTTTTTTTTAAGTCCTGGCTTAACTGCAATCATTTCATCAGAAACAAATACCAATAGCCCCCAGGAGTTACTAGCACAGTATGATTTAGACAAAGACGGTAGTATTACCTTTGAAGAGTTAAAGGAAGCAGTTGAGAAAGCAAGTAATTTAACCTAGTACACTACGGCGGAAATAAACCTACCATTTAAAACAGCCACTGACACCAATTTCAGCACCCAATAACTTAAGCCTGACACCAAACTCCAAAACCGCTCCCAACTTTTTACTCTGTGGGACGCGGTTTGATTTGGGGAGACTAATAAGAGGGTTTATTCCACATCTACCCCACTGGGAACCAACACGGCTAAGTCAATAACCTCAGTTAGCTTTGACCCTGGCTTGCGGTTGTCATAGGGGTTCAGGTCATGCTTGGCATTGTGGTCATCTAATCTTTGCTGGCATCCCTTGAGAATTTCTTTAACTGTGGCTGGCTTGCTCCCTGTAAGGCTTTGTATAGCAGTTTGGTTAATATGCCATTTTTGGCTTTTCTCAGTGCAGTTATTATTATGATTTTCCAGGGCATAGATAGCACGGCGTGTCAATTCTTCCGCACGGTTGGGGTGAGTCTTATAAACCCTGTTGCTTAACAAGTCTTGAGTTGAAACTGTGGTCAAGTCGTCGTTAGACATTTTCGCCTTGCCTACGACAATAGCCGAGTAAGTCTGGCAGGATTTTCTAACAAACTCGGCTAATGATATTCCAGTGTGCGCGATCGCGGACTCTACCATTTTCTGAGTATCAGCGTCTAACTCTAGTTGTGCAATGTTCATGATTTTTGCTGTGGCAACGGGTGCGGGTGCGATTGTCTCAACTTGCTGCTGTTCTTTCCACTGTTGCCGAGCATCGTCGCCAACTGCGTCATATTCATCAGTGGTTAAGGTGAAAAACTGAAAAAATAAATGCTCGTACCTGGGAACATTGCCTTTACCCGAATTGGTGAAATATTGCCCTTTATGCTCTTGTTTTTTAGTTGCTGGGAACACAGCCCTGAAAGCCTTACGAACATCAGCCATTGGCTTTTTCCGGCTGTTGATGTTATCCGGGTAAGCTTCTCTAATGCTTTCTACAGTGCTTTGGGCTAATTCCTTGATAGTCGCCTCATCCGTCACGCCTTGAAGCAATTTGGCTAATTCTTCCCCTGCTGACTGCCATCTACTCATATAATTTACTCATCAAGTATGTTTGTTATCCCTATACTAAACACTTTGCAGTCACTTTGTTAAGATATCTAGTATAGGGATTTAATTAAATATGGGTAAGTGACTTTGGTTTAATTTCATACCGCTTATAACTGTCAATTGTCTTTTCGTCATTGTCGATTAAAACTGTCTTGGCATAATCGAGAAAATCAAAACTATCCCTACCAGCATTTACCACGCAAGCCCTAAAGTAAGCTGCTCTAAATTTGTGATAAGTGCGTTCATCTTCTGGAAAAATATCAAACTGTTTACAGTGTTGATTTAGTGTTTTAGAGAACCGTCTGTTTACCCGTTCGGGGTCTTCATTGCTATCAAATCGCTTGCCTTTACCACCTAGCCACTGCAAGCCATAGCAGACTAAATCAGCATTAACCAAAGTGGGGATATCAAAAGCCACATCTCTGATAAACACAGCTTTATCAGCTATTTTTAGTTTTCTATCCTTACCTTTGAGATGCCCTTTAAACCTGACAGTATAATCATCGACACGCTCAAAACTAGCTGATAAATGTACTTCTGCCATTCTCCTACCAGTTACCAGCGCGATGGAACATGAGACATCAAGCCAGTTGGCATCATTGCCATTTTTAATATCTGTAAGTGTATTGTGAGCAAATTTCAGTGAGTTTGTTAAATCAATTTCTATCCGGTTTTCTGGCTCTCTCCTAGTATCAACACGCTGGCGATAATCAGTATTTTGCTTTTCCTTGTAGCTGGCGAACTGGTAGGAAAGGGCATTACCAAAATGAGTGATGATTGTGCAAACAGGGTGATATAGTGCGGAGTCCTTAAGGTCAGTTTTAGCAGCAGTTTTTAAACTTTTCTTTAGTGCGGTAATTTGTCTCAATGCACTGCTATAAGTTTTTAATTCTTCTGGTTTATCATCCGGGTAAACCATTTTTAAATTCTTGGCTTCTATTGCGGCCAGCTTTTCCCACCCTGCTAAGTCGCCTGTACCTTTCTTGCGTTGATTCAGCTTGTATGGTGCTAGTGCCTCGAATTGTGGCAGTAAATAAGCCACTCTCTCATCTACATAAGTATTGGCTAATTCTTCGTATGCCTTAAGCTGTCTACTCATTGGCGTATTCCTTGTTTTTTGTAGCTTACTCAATATTAGAGTAAACAAGGACTATACACAATAGCTTATCTATAGATAGATTAGGAGGTAGACACAATCTATCATCAGTTATCCCTATACAAAACACCTTTACATCTATAAATAAAACACCTACTATATAGAAGTAAGCGAAAGAGAGACGCGCTAACGACTCCCTTTCATCAAAAATAACTTTTTACTATGACTACTCTAACAGCTTCTACCCCAGCTACAACCACCAAGACACGCAACGATTACGCAGACGGACACTTTGATGCAGCTACCCACGCAAGCCCTAAACAAACCAGTGGGGAATACTACAAGGGCTACTTGGATTACACCAGAGAAACAGGCAAAGCCCCATTTTAGAATGGTTGGGTAAATTGCAATAATTTTTTTGAGATCCAGGCTAGGCATAATCCCTAGTCTGTTTTTTATTGCCGATATTCCCATAAACTTTTAGGAGAATTGTCTGAATCGTCAGGCAGTTTTTCTTGATTTATTACCCTAAACCCATCATTCGATTCGCGTCTCTTAATTCTTCAGGCTTTGGCATCCTCATTAATGCCGCCTCTACATCCCAGTCGTCATCATCCTCATCCTCATTTTATGTATATATTTAAACGCCAAATATCTTGTTAATTTGTTCCATTTCTTCGGTATTTTCCATCTTCATCAATCCCCAATCATCATCATCATCCTCCTCCTCCGTCTCATCTGCTTGAGCATTTGATTGACTATTGTTATTTGAATGATTTTCAGAAATCTCTCCCCAGATAGATGCTTTATCGATTGGCGTTGCTGTCGATATCTGATGATTAGCTATTGGTGTGACATAAACAGAGTCAATATCAATCCCACAAATTCGCCGGATAATGTTGATTTGTGCTTCTAATTTAGAGATCGCCACAATGCCAATCTGCCTCATTTTCTCCCCACGCACACCCTCATTAAACATTGCCAAAGGCAACCAATGTGCTTTGAGAGTAGAGATAACTAACTCAGTCAAACTCTCATCCTGATTAAAAGGATCTGACTGCAAGTAGCTAATTACCCGTCCATCTACACTATCCTCTGAGCGTTTTATGGAAATTCTTTGGAGTTTTGCATCTGTCATATTCTTGTATTTGAAAATTTTGATAACAGGAATGCAGATGCGATAATTTTCGCATCACTACCATTCAAAGAATAACAAAGGAATTATTGCCGAGCAACCAGAATCAATTTTCTTGTTAACCGTTTCTGAATTTAGCAGCTAATTTTGATAACACCCTGTTCAATTTATTTGAACTCTAAATTTATTCAGCCAAGATAGTTTCTCGTTTACTGACAAATAAATTGGCAAATAAACTACACAATCTACATAGAGCTACTTGAGTTTATCTGTAGCAATTTTGTGTAAGTTAATACTATGTCTCTGGCACACCTTAAACTATCAAAAAAAGGGCTTTTAGATACCATTCGGGCGTAGTTGAGCAACAAAAAAAAGTAGTTCAACCAAAATCTCATGGTTTCATGACATTCTCTTGGGTGTAGACAGTCACCAAAATCGACATATTTTGAGACTTTTATGCCTTGTCTACGCCTCCTATTTTTAGTCAAAAACCGCTCAAAAGCATATATAGACAAAGTTACAGCCGTTTTTACTAGAAGATTTTGACTCAAAAACTATAATACATTTATGTTGCAAATGTAATTCAAAAAACTGTTCAAAAATTATTCTGTAGTCCTTTATACTACTTTTAGTTACAAAAGAGTTGTGTCAGCCTTTGAAAAAAGTTGAGTGAATCTGAAAACCCCTAATTATTGTCAATAATTTAGCATTATTGACAATAAAATAGCCCAAAACCCTTGTGATTACGTTATTTTAGCCAATCCTCATGCAATAGTCACAGAGGTGTTTTTGATAGTAACTTGAGATAAAGATTGACCCCGAAACACCATTTTTATGGTGATTTACTGCTAATAATAAACCAGGACATCACCTGATGACTTAAATAACCCTAAAACCCAGCAAATTAACCGTTAAATAGCCTTTTCGTTATACTTATAAGGGATGGGTTTCTCTCGAATGCTGACACAGGCAGGACTACCGCCATCCCATGAGTGTCAGGTGCAATTTAATAGAACTGTACTCATTACAGTTCTAGAATCTACGGGTGAGATTTCCGTCCCGTTCATGCTCGCTAAGAGACAACCCACAATTACCCTTTGGGGCATGACAACTGGAGTAAATATACAACTGAGAACAGATGGCAGGTTTAGCAATTTTACGCGTGGTAAAGCTGAAATCTTTTGGCAATGTCGGGGGTAGTGAAGCCCATACTGCCAGACTTCAAGAAACTGCTAATGCTGACCCACAAAAAACAAATATCAGGTTGATTGGGGACATTGACCATCCCTTGGAGGAAATTGTCAAACTCAAAATTAAGTCTTGCACAAAACACAAGCCCCGCAAAGATGCCGTGTTGTGTAGCGAGATGTTTTTGAGTGCCAGCCCAGAATATTTTCGCCCACACAATCCATCACTAGCGGGAGAATGGAATCAGCAACGATTAAGGAATTTTGCTAACACCTCTAAGAACTGGCTTATTGAAAATTACGGGGATAAATGCGTAAGAGCAGAATTACACCTGGATGAAGCCACTCCCCACATTCACGCTTACATAGTGCCGATTGACGAAAAAGTCCATCTTCTCAGTCATTACAAAATGTTTGGCGGTTCACCTAAAGAGTGCAGAATCAAGTTATCTAAATTGCAGGATAGTTATGCTCAAGCTCTTGCACCATTGGGTATTGAACGAGGGGTCAAAGGCAGTAAAGCCACCCATACCAAAGTTAAGGAATATTACCAAGCCGTAAATAGTCAACCTTTGACTTTGGAACTTGAACGATTAGAACCCATATTGGGCGAAACAGCACAACGATTCTATACTCGGATCAAAGCTGACCCAGTGAAAAACTCCGGCAACAGCAGGACACCAGAATCAAACAACTTGAAGAAGAAAACTTAGTTTTACGGCAGCAGACAGAGCAACTGCGGGATTTGCCCCTGGAGGATGTAGCGTGGCAGTTGGGCTTAGACCGTGATCATAATCAGTCGGTGAAATGGAGAGGACAGGGTCACATCATGAATATAGATGGTTCCAAATTCTATGACTTTCACCCCAGTGAAGAAAGGGGTGGCGGTGGTGCTATTGACTTGGTTATACACGTTAACGAATGTAATGATCAGCAAGCTATTGAATGGCTGCATGATAGATTTGGTGAAAAAGGGGTAGAGAGAGCAGTTATTGCCCAAACTCGAAAAAGAGCGGCTGAAATTGCACAGTTTGAACCCAGACCGAAGTTTGTACCCCCACCAGCTGATGAGCGCCAATGGCATAAAGTCGAAAACTATCTTACCGAAAAGCGAGAATTACTACCCAGTTTTATCCAAGCCGTTCATGATCAGGGTTTAATTTACGCTGACGAGCAACAAAACGCCGTGTTCTTAATGCGGAATTTGGATGCTGAAACCACTGGTGCATTTTTAAATGTGACAGAAGGGGAAGATAACAGCTTTGAGGGATATGTGACAGGAAGTAAACGAACTGAAGGGTGGTTCCATTTAAAACTCGGTGGAGAACCAAACGGCGAAATTGAAAAAGTAGTATTGTGTAAATCCCCCATTGAAGCGCTGTCATTTGCAACTCTGGAAATGGAAGTTCAGCGAGGAATACCCAAAACCAGGACAATGTACATGGCAGTCGATAGCCCCAAAAGTCTGCCAGTGGAGTTTCTGCAAACTGTTCCCCATGTAGAAGTGGCTTATGACAATGATGATCCTGGCAATGAAACTGCACGAATGATCATGGAACAGTTACATCATGCCATGCGAGTTAAACCCAAAGGCAAAGATTGGAATGATACCCTGTGTGCATGGAGAAAGTACCAAGAGCAACAGAGGCATGACCAGCAGCACCAGCAGCCGGGACAGGAACTGGAATTTTGAAGAATAGGCAAGCAGGGTTTGTATCGGCGATCGCAAATAGGGTGTGGTGTATGTACTCACTACAGTTCTATAATTTTATGGCTTATGCATCTGGTATTTTTCCCAATCCTCAGCCGAATCATGTTCGCTGTTGCCCCTTCGCTCATACTCGCAGTAATAACATTCTGGACAAATCCGTGGCCAGATATTTTTCCCTAAATCCCACGTCAGATAAAACATCTGACAATTATCACAGCAGCGATAATCTGGGTCATAATTTTCATCTGACATTGTTCACCTCCGGCTCGACCATTGCTGGCTGATTCATGATCATGCTTCCAATTGTCCCCACTCCTACCAATGCCACCAAGCAAGCTGCAATTAATCCGGCGGTTGAAATTCTGTCCGCATCGACACGGACAGAATAACGAGAAAATGCCCAGTGAACTAGCGCTAAATCAACAGGGTTCAAGTCAAACCACTCACGACTTTTTACTAAATCCTTCACCTGAGAATTTTTGAATTGCTGGTGTAACTGCCCTTCGACTTCTGCCATATCCTCTACATAAATTGTGGTCAGAATTTTAATATTGCACGGCGGCTGATTGCTCAGAAAATTCTGTAACCGTAGCTGTGGATTGCGAGATAAACCAATTTTACAGCGCCGCAAATAACAGCCGGGTAAAATGCCGTGGTAGCCCTCAGCTTCCATCAAATAAATATATCCGGGTTCGTGGTCGCTTTTGGCTTGGTAGTTGCCACTGGTAAAGTATTTATTTTCCATTGCCTACACCAAAAAATTCTTATTGCAGTCTCGGCACTGTAAGCGCTGTTTACCTTGTGCCTTGCCATTTTTCTTGTGACTTGCACTTCCGCAATGTGGGCAGGTAACTTGACCCTCTACCGTTTGACCCCTACGCAGTAACTCAATATTGTTTAACTGGCCCTGGTAGGACTCCAAATCAATATCAACTGAATCGAAGTATGGCAACTGGTAAAAGACGGGTGAACGGTCTTGGCACACCATAGCGATTCTAAATTCTCTGGCTGTATCGGCTATGCTTTCGTTCTGTTCCTCCAGTTCTAGTTCTAGCTGTTCAAGGTTAGCGATCGCTCTTTCAACTGCTGACTTACTGTAGAAGCGATCGCCATACTGGGTTAAGAATGTCCGAATTGACGACGGGTCAATGAAAATGTTAACCAGCATTTTCATGTCATCAATGCCCAAAGACTTGGTACTGCTGACCATTGCACTTTGCCCCAAGACAATCACACCTAAATTGGTATGTCCGCCGTCTTTAAGTGCGGCTTTGAATGCTTTCGCACCGTCGGGGGAGTCCTTAACAGCATTGTCAAATTCATCACAAATCCAGATGTAACCGGAGTTATCTTTGTACTCAGAATTAACAGGTAATTTTCTAGCCTCATATTCATCTGTCAAGCCCTTGAAACCTTTGCTGGCATCATCCCACTGCAAACAAAAATCTAACTCAGAACTGTTTTTAACCGAGATGCCAGCCAACGGATTACAGAAAGCTAACTCCAGATAATCAAGTTTCTTACCCGTTGGCATATTCCCAGATAAAAAACCACGCTTTAGCAGGTGAGACATGATCACCAAAGTAGTAGGAGTTTTACCCGCACCTGGGGAACCAACTATGCGAAAACGCACGGGCTGAGACATCACATAATTTATAAAGTCATTTTGGCTACGGTACAAACTCCCTTTATTGGCTTTGGAGGTTGGGCGATCGCGCCGAAACTTCACCACCAAAACATCAGCATAAGTAAGTTTCCGCACATTCTCAATGCTGTAAATGCCAAGATTTTGAGCTATTTGTTTACCGTTCTGGTTAATTAAATTAACAAGGGCATCTGGGTTAATTGCCTTTGAGTAGGAATAGCCAGCCGTCACAATTCCGTTATCCTCTTCTGCACCTGTAACCTTTAATGGGATTTGTTTTTGGGAATATAGCCACAGTGCGATCGCATTACTAATTCTCCCGCTCTCATTAAACCCAAAGTCTTTATACTCCGGTTCCAACAAGTCACCCTGTAAAGCTTGCTGTAGCTGACCTATGCGCTCGTTTAACAATTCGATTTGTTCAAGATAATTTGAGCGCTCGGCTTCTACTGCATTCCCAATCTGGTCTAGATTTTGGTTGTAGGAGTTAGCTAATCCCTTGATAATCTCTTTCTTGCTGGCATGACCGTGGGCTACTTTCTCACTCCAACTTTGAAGCCGGCGAAACAGTTCCATAGACTGTGAGGTTATCGCGTCGTGTTCGTTGTAGATTTTCTCCAGTTCTGTTTGCTTGGCAAGTTTCAATCTGTGGTTAACTTCGGTTTCTAACTTGACATTAAAATTTTCTTCCCAGGCATCAGCAACGGCTTCTAAATTTTCTATGGTTTCACTCAGCTTCGTGATGGTGACAATTTTTTGATTATTTTCTTCATGCCAGTAGGCAAGTTGCGATAGCTGCGCTCGCCATAGGCATCGCAATTTCTCACACTCTCCAGCACAAGCCAGTTTACCCATGCCGAGTGAGTTAACCGTATTTCTGGCGAATGCTAACTCACTTTTAAGGTTTTCCAGTTCGCCGTTAACTTTACCTAATCTTGACTTACAGTCATCAAAATCACGAATAACCTTGTGCAGTGTTTGACCTGCTTTGCGGTTAGTTTCTAAAGCTGCGTTAACTTTGCCTTGTGCTTTGGAATCAGTAACCAAATAACTGATAAATGCCGTGGGAACGGCTGCGGCTGCTGCTAGAGCAACATTAGATTTTAATCCCGCACTGGATAATAAAAAGCCAGCGCAAAGACTGGCAACACTTAAACTGATTGATGTGGATAGTTTCACTCTATTTAGCCTCTAGATAGCTTCCTAATTGGTCTTTAAAGTTCTGTAAGTTGCCTTGTGCTTCAACAGTTTTTAACCGCAATTCCTCTGATTTAATCTCGGCTTGCTTCAACTTTTCGCCTAAGTCTTGTTTGGTTAAAACTGCGACGTTACCGTTAACAATTGTGACGTTTTGATTAACATCTAAATTGATGCCCTTCTGTGAGGTCGTCTCTTTCTGGCTGAGATAATCAATCACATTACCGCGCACCTTCTCGGCTTCTGTAGCCGCTTGAACACCCGCGCCGAATGCTTTTGAATGTTTACCGATGGCTGTAAATTTCTCACGGGTAAGGTCAAGAGATGCACCCGTTAACTTAATGGCTCGTGTCGCACCCTCGTAAATCTTCATCCCTTTATCAAACTGGCTTTGAGTAGCTTGGGGGATACTTTCGGGAGGATTTAAAGGGTCATCAATTTTGTACAGTTCTGGGTTGAATTTGGGCATCATGCCGGGAACTGTTTCGGGCGTAATCGTTAGCAGTCCGGGTAATTTAGCATCCTGTAAATTTGTAGTGGTAGAGTTAGCCAGTGGGGTAGTAGTTGTTGCCTTTGAACCGTTGGCGATTTTCTCTGCTACTTCTTTAGATGCGGCTTTTTGGGCGTTAGTCAGTTTAGCCATTATTTAAGAATCTCCTAGCATTCTTTAGGGACTGGTATTGTATTTCTAATTGGCGGAAAGCTTTGTCAATTTGGTTAAACTCAGCCTCTAGCAGTTCGTCAAGGTCATACTTCTCTAAAGTCTTGTCTAACTGCTGTGAGTCGGTTTTGAGGTCGGATATTTGGCTGAGGATTTCATCTGGTTGCATGGTAAAATCCAGGGAATAAATTTAGATGCAAACCTGGGGCAATTCCTGTAACCGGAATTGCCTTGATTTTTAGCGTTCATGTACGTGTTCTAGTGGGTCTGGCGCTAGTTCCCAAGCCAGATACTCAATTGCTGATAGCCCATCTGAAATGGTCAAATCTGGGGAATATTCGACCTCAAAAAACAGTGGGGAATTTTGAACCTTGGACAGTGCTAGATGTGCGGCTCTGGTTAATTCGAGTAATTCTCTCTTTTGCTGATTAGTCATTGATTGCATCCAGGATTAGGTAGAGGGAGTCAATAGCACGAGTAACGGTTAAGCTGTTTTGGCGGGATTTGAGGGCTTTGAGTGCCGATATAGCTAACTCAATTTGCTGCTGTTGGGTAGGGGTAGGGGCGATGATTGCGGTTGCCATATCAAAATAGGGATAGTTGTTTGCTTTGGTTGGAAACTTGCGCTAGTTCATCGGTAATTAATGCTTTAGTGGCATCCCAGAACATTTCCGGCTCACCTACAAACTCGGCATTGATGGTCAGTACGCCGGAATAATGAAGGACGGCTATCAAGTTGTATTCAGTGCTTAAGCCGATATCCCAACCATCGGCTATGGGTTCGCTGTAATTGATATCGTGGGGTTCAAGTCCCGCACCATAGCGAAAACCAATGTCCTGTAGGCGTTGGCTAAGATTACGCATAATTGGCGAACTCTCCCCCTAAGACGGTGTTGATAGCGAAAGCAATGCAGTTATTGAATTGGTCAAAAAGTTTAAACATAACCACGTCCTGAAAATAGATTGAAGGTTTTTTCTAGGGTGAAATTAAGGGCATCGAGAGGTAAGAATAAGAGATTACGCTTGACCCTTACCGAGTGAGGGACTTCCCCAACTGGTTTATCAAATCGTCAATTTCAGAAGTCAGGCTGATATCGTCGCTGTTAACCTCTGGCTTATCTTGTGCAAGTGCGGCCACATCTCGGATGGAAGACATAATTTCATGCTTGCGATCGCAATGTCTTTCCTGGATTTGTTGGGCAAGTTCAGCATCACGGGCTTGGAGGTTGTTGATGATGACGGCGTTCTTGACTCGGCTTAATCCGTCTATGGCTTCTATTTCCTCAGTGGCCTGACGTGCCAGCATTTCAACCAATGAGACTTGGTTAGCTTGTGCGGCTTGTGCGGGTTGGGTTAAGGTTTTTTGCTGTGGCTGTTCTGCCAATTGCCCTATAGGGTCATTTGTGGCTCCCTCTGTGGCTGTCTGTGATTCTTGCTGTGTAGAGGTTTCAGCGTTAGGGGCATTTTCTAGGGAGTTGGCTGTGGTTGTAGCTCCTTCTGTGAGTTGTGGTTGGTTTAAAATTTTGGCGACGGCTTCTAAATCTAAGCTGGGTATGGATTTGACAGTATCAAAGTCATCAGGGCGTATGTGGGAAAGAGCTAATCTTAAGGCTTGTTCTGTGGTTGAAAGTTGGCTAACAGCGTCTTTGATAGATATTGTGGTTGGCTCGGTTGTAGCTGTGGTTTTGCGAGGTCTGGCCATTGGTTTATGCTCCTAACTTGGTTAACTGTTGCTGTGACTTTTTGAAGCTGTAGAGGCTGAAATGGTTGGGATTCTTGGCTATTCCCTGCTTTACTCGCTCGGATGTAACTATTTGGCTCATAAGTCTGCCAACTCTACATAAAACCCAGCATTGGTAAGGGCTTAAGGGGCATTCTCGGTCATACTCCCCAGTGGATTTTTTGGGGTAGCTATCTCTAAAAGCTTGAATCCTCCAAAATGCGATATTTTCCCAAAGGTTGATAGTGGAACGGCTAACGCCTAATAACTCGGCTAAATAAGTCTTTGTGCTGGGGAAGTCTAGAAACAAATCATGTTTTGTTTTGTTCGGCTGTCTTCGTTGCCTCATAAGGTTTCCAGGTGAATGAATCACGAATAGGCGGAAATTGTTCAGCCATTGGGCGGTTTATGCTGCACTGCGGCGGTTTGATTCTGCCAAGTCCTTACCACGCTGGGATTTACAGGATTATTTGGGGTGAACCATGCGGGAACTGTGCAGGGTTGCCGTCTGATTGCTGTTGATGATATCGTACACGAATACTAAACTTCGTGTCAACATGAATAAAAGTTTTCTCAACTTCGCGCGTAAAATAGGAGGATAATGTTACAGATAAATTTATCCGTGGTTACTAAAAGGGGAAATCCTAATTTTCAACAAATCAGTGGGCATATACCCACTCAGCAAGCAAAAGATTTTAAAATCGCTTGCACTATAAGGAGCATTAGCCATAGTGAAGCTTTAGAGCAAGCTATAGCAATGTGGCTCAAAAATCAGGAGAAATCAGCATGACAGACACCCCAGGGGATTACAACGGCGGGACACCAAGCCGACTTGACCGCATAGAGGCGACTTTAGACCGCGTAGCAATTCAGCAATCTGCCAATACCCAGGCGATCGCCAACCTAACGCAAGAGATGAGAGAGCTAACGAGTAACACTGACCGCGTATTAGCTCGTAGCGCAATTTTGGACGATGTACTTCTTGAATTGCGGGATAGTCACGAACAGCATCAGCGCAATTTTGAGGAGCATCAGCGCACTACAAACGCAGCACTGCAAAGCCTTGAGGCGATTTTGCTGCAATTAATTAGGCGGAATAATTGAAAGCGATCGCTCAGTCCCAAAAATCTCAGAAGTTCAAGTTGAACTTTCAAGGCAATTTTATAGCAGTGAGAGCGATCGCTCTCAAAAAGGCTCATTTCAGGATAGAATAAGCCGCTTCAGGGCAGTTGAATGCTGCGACCACCTCATTCCCAAAAAAAAAGCGCTTCTACCGGGGCTTTTATTTCAACAGGCATCTAAGATACCCAAGCCATCAGGCAAAAACGCGTGCAAAAAGCACAATTAAAAAATACTAATTTAAGGTTATCTTTTTTTCTGGCGAAATAAAAGCTTTGGGGTTCGCTACAACACCTCGGAGCATCTGCATGAAAACCAAAAATGCAGGTTGGGCAATATCCCCCCCCCCTGCACTTGAATGTCATCTTTATTGTGCAAGCATTTTAGCATTATCCCCCTACCAAATTCAATTTTGTGGTACAGAAAATATTTTTTCCGCCAAGTCTATTTTTAAAAGTGGGAATGACATAAGCGATGTCATTTTACTTAAAAACATGGGAACAAAGCTTCCGCCACCACAACCAACAAAATTAAATGCTCCCTGCCCAACTTGCGGGTCAAGCCGTGGCATGACCTATTTCTTGGACGAGAATTATCAGGGCTTTGTGTGGTGCGGTCATTGCGATGTGGCTTTGTATCCGGCTGAGGAGGTAGCGGTATGAGTAAGCTAATCCCAACCACTAAAGCTAATCCTTGTCCATCTTGCGGCGATACTCAAGGAAGATGCCGTCATCATGCCGATGGCGAGATTATTTTGTGCATGACCGCCAATAGCCAGAGAAAGGGCGATATAGTAGAAAACGGCTATAAAGTCATTGGCTTTGAGAAAGGTGGCTTGTGGGCAATCCTCAAGTTAGACAATTCTCAGGAATGGTCAGAGGAAAGACGGCGGGAATGGGAGGATAGGAAACAAGCCGCTAAATTAGCAGCCATTAAGGTAGATGCGGACAAGAAAGAAAAATGTCTCGATATTCCAACCCGTCACGGTCTTTACTCAAAAATTCTTAATTCTTTACAATTAGACATCCCCACCATTGGAGGACTAAAAGCCCGTGGGTTTACTCCAGAGGAGATTGCCGATTGTGGGTTTAAGCCAGTTGAAAAATACCATAGACTAGGATTTTCTATTGATTCCAGGTTGCCAGGAATTGGTGCGGATAGGAGGTCATTGATTACAAGCGGGGATGGCTATCTCTGCCCACTGCGGGACTACGACGGCAATATCACAGCGATGCAGCTGCGGCTAAATCATGCAGCTGATGGCGGTCGCTATAGATGGGTAAGCAGTCCGGCTCAAACATTAGCAGTTCAGATTGGCGATCGCTTAGAAAATCCTTTGGCAGTATTTAAGCCAGAGAAGCCAGAAGGAATTGCGATCGCAGAAGGAACTGGTGTAAAACCTTATTTAACATCTAGGCGATTAAATCAAATTGTTATTGGTGCAGCTGGCGGACAGTTCGCTGGTAGTCCTAAGCTGCTAGAGGAATATTTGAGCCGTGCTAGTCAGGATGTAGACAGCAAAGATGTCATTATCTACCCTGATGCTGGCGATGTTCAAAACAAAGCGGTTAGCAAGCGATGGCAGGAAGTAGCCATCTTAATTTCTGGCTTTGGGTATAATATCAAATTTGCTTGGTGGGGTCAAACTACTAAAGAACACAATGATATCGATGAACTGAATGATTATAGCCAGTTGCAATTTATCAGCATTGATGAATTTAAAAAATTAATTCATCCTTCACTTCCAGTACAAAAGCAAAAACCCGTAACCGAAGCGGGACAAGCCCCCCCGCAGTGGCATGACCAAGCCCCGTTGGGGCGGGGTGTAGGGTGTGGAGTGTGGGGTGTAGGGGGAAAAATAGCCCCAACAACCAGTGGGTCACAAGCCTCGTCTTCTCAAGACGATTGTATTGGTGGGGGTTCCAAGCCTCGACCAATACCGTCTTCCCT
Organism: Nodularia chucula CCY0103; assembly: GCF_963923915.1. Lineage (NCBI taxonomy): Bacteria > Bacillati > Cyanobacteriota > Cyanophyceae > Nostocales > Nodulariaceae > Nodularia > Nodularia chucula. Next base: position 21,886 of record NZ_CAWUOL010000040.1, read on the forward strand.
ACACCCTACCCCCTACCCCCAACACCCTATTCGTGACCAAGTTGTAGCAGTTCAGAAAAAACTGCATACTCTCACCTACACGCCCGATTATGTTTGCGACCCATCATCCAAATATTTGCCAGAAGAACTTTCAGATATAATCCCTCGCCAAGGGATTGTATTATTGAATGCTCCTAAAGGTAGTGGGAAGTCAGTAAGTATTAAGCGGATCAAGGATAAATTCTGCGGCGGCTATTGGGAGGAAATTGTTAAGCCCCCATCTCAGTTATCATTGGTCAATGTTGAGCCGGAAATCGAGAAAATTTACCACGAAAAAACAGGGGTGAAATTCATCTCAATCACTGCAAGAATAGCGCTAGGCAGGGCGCAAGCTATCGAATGGGACATTACCTGGATTGAAGATGGCGACCTGACTAAATCCGAACAATACGACTATGAAGGTGAATTACTCCAAACTGCCACGTTTTTAGAAACTGCGGAGGGCATTAATTTATGTTGGGATAGTCTATCAAAATTGTTTGACAGGGATTGGTCGAACTCAATTGTTGTCATCGATGAAATTGAATTAGGCTTGTCACACGTTGCCACATCCTCAACTTGTAAGGATAGACGATCCAAAATTTTATCAACACTGGAAACCAAGCTTAAAGAATGTCTTGATGGCAATGGCTTAGTTATTGGTGCTGATGCCGATTTAACTGATATTTCTTACGATTATTTATCTGCAATTTGTCCAGGGCATAAGCCGTTTATCATCAAAAAAGATTATATTAGACCCGATGCTGATAAGTGGGATATTACCTTTTATTCTGGCAAAAGAGATGAGATAATTTCTCAAATTGAAGAGTGGGTAAGCGATAAAGATTGTGAACCCATTGCAGTTGCTACAGATAACCAAGCAGAAACCGAAGCATTAGCAAACCATCTGATTAAAAAATACCCACACTTAGCAGCAAATCATAATGGGTTAATTCGGATTGATTCTAAAGTAACTCAATCTGATTTTGGCAAAAGCTTTGTTAAACGGGCGAATCAAAAAATCCAAGAACATCAACCCAAAATATTAATTTATACACCATCACTAGGGGTTGGCTGTTCGCTGGATATTCCATACTTCAAATATGTTTATGGGATGTTTTTTGGCAACCTTGAGCCGTCGCAATGTCGCCAAATGTTAGCACGGGTAAGGCAACCAGTACCCAGAATTATTTGGTGTGCAGAACGGGGTAAAGTTTCCAATGGCGATGATTTTAATTCATTCATGCCAGAAGCTATTAAGAAGCAAATATTTAATTATAATGACTTAACCACGCAAGTAATTGATATTGCTCTGTACCTTGCCAAACAGCAAGCTGAGGGCGATAGCGACGCGGAAATATTACCCAAGCTAATTGAAAATTTACAATCAATGATGGGGTCAACTGGTAGCTGGGATAATCCCCATATAGACCTATTTTGCAAATTAAAAGCCCGTCGTAACTTTGCATTAAGTCAACTATCATTGCAGTTGCGCCAAGAGCTAATTGATGAGGGGCATATCATCAATGATTATGCCATTGAAGGCAAAACCAATGCTGGGGACTGTGTGAGGGAGGAGAAGACAGAGATTAAGCTTAATAAAGCCTTGATGACCTCTAAATCTGATGATATTCCTCTGGAATTAGCTAAAGAAATCAACCGCAAGCCCAACCCCACAGATGAGGAACAACACCAAGTTAGTAAAGCATTTTTAAAGGATGAATTGCCAGAGGTTGATTTAAATCCCGACTTCATTTATAAGGCAATTTACAAGGATAATCGAAGATGGTTAAATAGCGTTAAGTTATTTTGGATGACTCAGAATGTTGATGCAACTAAGGAAGCTGATAGAAAGCATTGGAAGTACAAATTAAAACAGTTCTGTGATGGTGTGGCATACTTGCCAGATATCCGGACTTATAGCGCCAAGGTACAAGCAATTAATAGCATTAATTTGTTTGAAGCTATCCCACTAGATGACTTTGAAACTGAATATTATAATGATTCTGAGGTTTTGAAAGAGTGGTTCAAAAAATCAGTTCTACCTCACAGGAAGTTACTCAAAAATGCTTTTAATATATCCGTAAATAAAGATACCCAAGTTATTAAATTCATCAATCAAATGCTCAGTAAAGTAGGAATAAAGCTAAAGCAAGCTAGGAAATCCGATGGCATCAAGTATTATTCTCTGGATGCGGAACTGGCGACCGATGCCGATAGAGCGGAAGTATTGCGATCGCTAGACCTAAAACGCGAGATGCAATTAGCCGCAGTAGTTGAACCCACACCAGAATTACTTGCCCAACCCATACCCGCACCCATGCCAGCGCCATTCATCGCTGATCCTGATTTGATTGCTCCATTGGTGGCGGAGCAAATGCTGAAATTATCAACCAGAGAGGAATTTAAGGAGTTGGCAGAAACTATCACGCCAGAGCAAAAAGCGGCTGCGTGGAAGCTGATTCCTATTGAGCAAAGGCGACAAATTCAAGCATTATTCAGGGAGGATATTCAGAAACCCGAAACTGGCACAGTTTCATCTCTGGAGTTAGAGCTACCGCCAACTGACCCCACTACCCTACTCCATCGTGTGGAAATGCTTCGCTCTGGTATTAAGCAGGGCATAGACGCGATTAAAAATATCCTCAAACCTTGGAATGAGATTTGGCGGTGGGAGACGGTGCTGGAATGGGAGGCGATCGCTCTAGATGAATTGCTGAAAGTCGAGGATACAGTACCGGGATTTTACCAGTTGTTATCCGAAGCGGTGTTGCCAATGGAGGCCAATGGCTAGTTCAAAGGGGGTAGGGGCTGTTGTGAGCAAATCAGCCTGATGATTATTCTGAGTACAGCCGAATTAGCGCGATTGCCTCCGGCGGGGCAAAGCCCATCGCTGCGCTCTCTTCGAGACGTTCCGCGAACACCGTAGGCATCGCACAAAAGCAAGGGTTAGTTGAAGTTGGCGATCGCCTCCGGCGGGGCAAAGCCCATCGCTGCGCCGGCCATTGGCATCGCTGGACAGAAAATTATCTCCACAAAGCAGAAATGTCATGTTTTTCATGAAACAATGTAACTGAATTACAAACTCAGTAGCCTTGTTAGGTAATTTACCTTGTTAATGGACAAAGATACAATTCCCCTACTGCCTGTCAGTCAAGATGATATCAACAGCATCCTCTGGAACGCCTGCGATACCTTCAGAGGCACTATTGATGCCAGTGAGTATAAAAACTATCTGCTGGTGATGTTGTTTGTCAAATACGTCAGTGACGTATGGACTGAACACTATGAGGAGTTGAAAAAGCAATACGGGGACGACAAAGAGCGTATCCTGCGACGGTTGGAACGAGAACGCTTTGTATTACCGACAGGGTGCAGGTTTGATGATTTGTATCGCCAACGGAACGAAACAAACTTAGGCGATATTATTAATAAGGCTCTGGAGAAGATTGAAGAATCAAATAAAGCTAAACTGTCGGGGGTGTTTAGAAATATTGACTTCAACAGTGAGTCTAACTTAGGGCAAACGCGCGATCGCAATGTGCGGCTGAAGATGTTGCTCGAAGATTTCGCCAATTCTAAACTTGATTTGCGTCCCTCACGCATAGGCAATCTGGATGTCATTGGCAACGCTTATGAGTACCTCATTGCTAAATTTGCGGCGGGTGCGGGGAAGAAAGCGGGAGAGTTTTACACCCCGGCGGAAGTTTCCGAGTTGATAGCAGAGTTGATAGCTCCAAAACCGGGGGAACGGATTTGTGACCCCACTTGTGGATCTGGTTCGCTGTTGATTAAGTGCGCTAATTATGTGAAGCGACAAGGCAGTAACGATTATAGCTTGTATGGACAGGAAAATACGGGCGGGACTTGGGCATTAGCCAAGATGAATATGTTTCTGCATGGGGTGGATAGTGCGCGGATTGAATGGGGTGATACTATCCGTGAGCCGAAACTGCTGGAAGATGATAAATTAATGCGTTTCGAGGTGGTGGTGGCGAATCCGCCGTTTAGTTTGGATAAATGGGGTGCGGATGATGTCGCCAGTGACCGATTTAAACGGTTTGAGAGGGGGATTCCGCCCAAAGGGAAGGGGGATTTTGCCTTTATCAGTCACATGATTGAGACGACGACGCTCATGAATGGACGGGTAGCGGTGGTTGTTCCTCACGGGGTGCTGTTTCGGGGTAGCAGTGAGGGTAAAATCCGTAAGCAACTGATTGAGGAGAATTTGCTTGATGCGGTGATTGGATTGCCGAGTAATTTATTTTTTGGTACTGGTATTCCGGCGGCGATTCTAATTTTAAAGCGCAATAAAATAGATAATAATGTGATTTTTATTGATGCCAGTCGTGACTATGGAGATGTCAAAACTCAGAACAATTTACGCCCGAAAGATATTAAAAACATTGTTGATGCTTACAAAAAGCGGGAATTTGTAGATAAATATGCTTATCTTGCTAGTTTTGATGAAATTAAAGAGAATGATTACAATCTAAATATTCCCAGGTATGTAGATACTTTTGAGGAAGAAGAAGAGATTAATATTCAGGAAGTGCAATCTGAGATTGATTTGCTAGAGGATGAGTTGGCAGGAATTAAAGTTAAGATGAGTGGGTATTTGCAGGAGTTGGGGTTTGAAATTTAGGATTTTAGATAGGGAGAAGAATAATGAGCTTTTCAATTGAGCGCGTTTTAAATGAAATTAATCAATTAAGTTTAGGGGAACAAATGCAGGTATTAGAGCATTTGGTGAAGCAGATTAAGCAATCTGTTGATTCGGTTGCGGTAACTCAAAAGCCTAAGCATAAGGTGACTGATTTTTATGGGATAGCTCCCAATTTGTTAGGGGGTGAAGATGCTCAGGTATGGGTAAATCAGATACGGGATGAGTGGGAAGAGCGCGAAGCATGGAGACAGCTTTAATGAAACTCAATGATGCTTTGCAGGGTGTGAATAAAGTTTTTTTGGATACATCTCCTGTAATTTATTATGTGGAAGCTGTACCTGCTTTTGCTGAGGTAGTACGGGGGATATTTGCTCTGATAGGGAAAGGGCAAATGCAAGGGGTAGTATCTCCTGTAACCTTGGCGGAATGTGTCACTTTACCTATTCGTTTAGGACAAGTAGAGTTACGAAAAAGATTTACAGATTTATTGACGGCTACGGATGGCATTGTATTAGTAAATATTGATGCCGCAATTGCACAACAAGCGGCTGAGTTACGAATTTGCTATGGGTTGAAATTGCCGGATGCGTTGCAGGTAGCAGTAGGAATTTGTGCTGGTTGTGAGGCTTTTTTAACGAATGATGTGGCTTTGAAGCGGGTGACAGAGTTGCAAGTTTTAGTTTTGGGTGAGTTGGAAGTTTAAATTATGGGTGTTTATGGAAGAGATTGATATTAAGAAAATGCAATCTGCAATTAATTTGTTAGAGGATGAGTTGGCGAAAATCAAAATTAAGATGAGTGAGTATTTAAAGGAAATTGGATATGCGATATAAGTATCCATCAGAATGGAAAATATCGCTTCTTGATGACGTAACGGATAGAGGAAGTGGTCATACTCCAAGCCAAAGTAATTCTGAGTATTGGAATGGTGGAATAAAATGGGTTTCTCTCGCCGATTCATCAAAGTTGGACAACTTATTTATTGCCAATACTGATAAAGAGATATCTGTTCTTGGATTAAAAAATTCTTCCGCAGTTAAGCACCCTGCTGGAACAGTTATTCTTTCAAGAGATGCTGGCATTGGCAAAAGTGCAATATTAAAAGAAGACATGGCAGTAAGCCAGCATTTTATCGTATGGCGATGCTTGCCGAAAGAAATTATTTATAATGTTTACTTGTATTATTGGCTTCAATTGATGAAGCCTGAATTTGAGAGAATGGCGGTTGGCTCTACTATTAAAACTATTGGCTTACCATATTTTAAAAAGCTAAAGATTGCTTATCCACCTATAAAAGAACAACGTAAAATCGTTGAGATTCTCAGCAGTTGGGATAAAGCGATCGCACTCCTAGAGAAACTCATCACCGCCAAGCGTAAGCTAAAGCAGGGGCTTATGCAGCAGCTATTGACAGGGAATAAGCGGTTTAAGGAGTTTGGTCTTCCTATTTTGTCCGAAGAATATATCCCAAATACATGGAGTAAAGTACCTCTAAAAGAAGTTGTTACAAAGGAAAAATACAGCTTTACGGGTGGACCATTTGGTTCAAATCTTAAAGCAGAGCATTACACCGATTATGGAGTAAGAATTATTCAACTCCAAAATATTGGAGATGGTAAATTTAATGATGAATATAAAATATTTACTACAAAAGAAAAAGCTGATGAACTTATTTCTTGTAATATCTATCCTGGTGATATAATTATCTCAAAAATGGGTGATCCTGTTGCACGAGCGTGTTTTATTCCAGATTCAGACACAAGATTTTTAATGGCATCAGATGGCATTAGATTAAAAGTTAATAAATCAAGATTTGATCCCATTTTTCTACTAGAGCAAATAAACTCTCCTATTTTTCGCAAGATAGCAATATCTCATAGCACTGGCTCAACTCGCCAAAGAATCGGTTTAGACGTTTTACGGGAACTACCTATATTAGTTCCACCTATCGAGGAGCAAAAAAAACTTGCCTCTGTATTTTCTACTATAAATCAGGAAATCTCAAACCTAGAAAAACAACTCGCCGCCTACAAACAACAAAAACGCGGATTAATGCAGCAACTATTAACAGGTAAAAAACGAGTCAAAGTAGATGAAGCCCTAAAGCTAGAAGTAGAATAAAATTATCCGCCATTTTACCCCCATCATGACTATCTCAGAACTCGAACAACAACTTTTACAGCTTTCCCCCAACGATAAACTGCATATTATTCAACTTCTCGCCCAAAGTATGACCACACAAAGTAACAACAACAACCCAGAATATCCTCAGCCTCAATTCTCTGGATGTATCCCAGACGAAACATTTTTCCGCCATCCCCCAGGAGAACAAGCACAACGAGAAGCCATTCTATGAAATTCCTGCTAAATATTAACACCTGTAACGATTGGCTAGAAAATATCGTCTCACAAATTACCGCTATCACTTAAAAATTTCGGAAATTATGACTAAAATAGAATTTACCATTCCCATTCACTCTGTTAATAATACTATCAGAGAAGAAGCAGAAAATAAAGCCAAAGAAGCTTATGTAATGACTCTACTAAAATATGGAGAAATTAGCAGTGGTAAGGCTAGTCAATTACTAAGAATTTCTCGGTTAGACGTAATAGATTTAATGTCTAAGTATGAGATATCTATATTTGACGATAGTATGACCTTAGACGAATTTCAGCAAGAGGTTAATCAGGCAAAAATGAAATTACCAGGCAATAATTCATGATTGTTGTCTCAGATACAACCCCATTAAGTGAACTTTCTAAAATTGATAAATTAGACTTGCTTCAGGCTGTTTTTGGTAGAGTAATAATTCCTCAACAAGTCTATGCAGAATTAACAACGGGGAATCATCCCGCAGTTTTAGCTGTAAAATCAGCCTTATGGCTATAAGTTTGTTCTATAACTAATAACCAACTCATCGAAAAATTACAATTAGAAACAGATTTAGATTTAGGAGAATGTTCGGCAATTATTTTGGCAGAAGAATTAAAAGCAGATCAACTTTTAATTGATGAAAAAGCTGGGAGAAAAGTTGCTATTAGTAGAGGCTTGCCAATTATTGGTTTAGTTGGAGTGATTATCTTAGCAAAAGAGCAAAAATTAATTGATAATGTCAAGGATATTTTAGATGATTTAATCAGTAAAGGCACAAGAATCAGCCCCAAAATTTATGATTATGCTCTAATTACAGCAAGAGAAATTTATGATTATGCTCTAATTACAGCAAGAGAAATTTAAAACAATCTGACAATGAACCTATCCCCAAGTGACTGGCTAGAAAATATCATCTCCCAACTTCCCGCCCTGACTCTTCTGCAAAACATGGGCTATGAATATCTTACACCCCAAGAAGCCCTAGCCAAACGTGGGGGAAAACGTTCTAAAATTGTCCTAGAAGAAATTCTCACAGCCCAACTAAGTAAACTGAATCGAATTGAACACCGGGGTCAAACGCACCCCTTCAGTGAAATCAACATCCAAAAAGCCGTCGCCGCCATCAGTCAGTTTACTTACGACGCACTTTATACCACCAGTCAAGAACTCTACAATTTGCTCACTCTGGGTAAAAGCCTAGAGCAAATTATTGACGGTGATAAAAAAAGTTACCCCCTACAATACATTGACTGGCACAACCCAGCCAATAACGTTTACCACATCAGCGACGAATTTGAGATAGAACGCCGCAACAGTACCCAAACCCGTCGCCCCGACTTAGTGCTATTTGTCAATGGCATCCCCCTAGTAGTAATTGAATGCAAACGCCCCGATTTAAAAGACGCATTAAATCAAGCCATCAATCAACAACTAGAGAATCATTATTCTGATAATATTCCCCACTTCTTTTGTTTAACTCAACTGCTGCTAGTTGTCTGCCAAAACGCCGCTAAATACGCCACCACTGCCACCAATAAAGAATTTTGGGCTGTTTGGCAAGAAGAAGCCGCCGCAGAATTAGACCAACAACTGTATCCACTGGTAAATACTCCCCTCTCCCCAACTCAACAAGAAAAATTGCTCCTGTGGAGGGAACCTTGGCAACAACAGAAAATCCAAGAAATCTGGGATGCTGGAGAACGTCAAGTATCTGCCCAAGACCGTACTCTTTTCAGTCTCTTAACTCCCCAACGCTTACTAGAACTGATATTTGGTTACATTATCTTTGATGCTGGGACAAAAAAGATTGCCCGTTACCAACAATACTTTGCGGTCAAAGCCACCGTGGAACAGGTGAAAAAAGTCCGGGGTGATTCCTCTCGCCAAGGTGGACTAATTTGGCACACCACCGGTAGTGGTAAATCCTTAACAATGGTGATGCTGGCCAAAGCCTTGTCGTTAGAAAAAACCATCCTCAACCCGAAAATTATTCTCGTCAACGACCGGATTGATTTAGATCGGCAATTAAAAGACACTTTTTTAAATTGTGGTGCAAAAGTTATCCGCGCCAAAAATGGGCAACATCTGCTGAAATTAGTCAATGATTCTAAGGTGGAAATCATCACCACAGTGATTGACAAATTTGAGACGGTGGCACGGGAAAAAGCCAAGAACCAAAACCGTGACATTTTTGTACTGGTTGATGAATCCCACAGGTCACAATATGGACAAATTCATGCCCAGATGAGAATTGTGTTTCCCCAGGCTTGCTATATCGGTTTTACCGGGACACCACTGTTAAAAAAACAGAAAAACACCGCCAAAAAATTTGGCGGGTTGATTCACACTTATACCATGCCCAAAGCGGTAGCAGATAAAGCTGTAGTCCCTCTATTGTACGAAGGGCGGGAGAGTGAATTTCAAAATACCCAAGCCGTAGATAAGTGGTTTGAACGCATTACTAAAACACTCAATGAACAGCAAAAAGTTGACTTAAAACGTAAATTTAAAAGTGCTGAACCCCTCTATGAGGCTGAATCACGCATGGCAGAAATTGCCTATGATATCAGTGAGCATTTTAGTGAACATTTTCAGGGGACGGGTTTAAAAGGACAATTTGCTACATCGAGTAAACGGGCGGCAATTCAATACAAAAGGCTGCTAGATAAATGGGGGAAAGTCCGAGCCGAAGTGATTATTTCCCCACCGGATACCCGTGAAGACCACGACAGCGTAGATGAAGCTGATATCTCGGAAGTCCAACGGTTCTGGAAAGATATGATGGCTCGTTATGGGACACCAGGAAAATACCAAGAAACACTGATTAAAAAGTTTACAGATGGGGATGGAGAAGATGACCCTGAAGTTCTTATAGTGGTGGATAAACTCTTAACTGGCTTTGATGCCCCCCGCAATGCTGTTCTCTATGTAGATAAACGATTAAAAGAACATAATATCCTGCAAGCGATCGCTCGTGTAAATCGGGTATTCCAGGGTAAAGATCATGGACTGGTGATTGACTATCGGGGTATCTTTGGTGACATGAACAACGCCTTGGATCTCTACGCTAAATTAGAGCAAGAAGGATTTGACAGAGAAGATGTTGTTGGTGCATTAGTGAATGTGCAGGTAGAAATTGACAAACTCCCTACCCATCACGCGGCTGTCTGGGATGTCTTCAAACAAGTCCCCAACCAGCGCGACCCCGAAGCCATGCAACAATGGCTTTATCCCCAAGATAGGCGGGATGCTTTCTATGAGGCATTGAGAGACTTTGCCAAAACCCTACAACTAGCACTGAGTAATTCCCGTTTCCAGGATACAACCCCAGAGGAGACTAAACAACGCTACACCCAAGACCTGAAATATTTTCTGAATCTCCGGGCTGCTGTTAAACAACGCTATGCCGAAACTATAGATTATTCCACTTATGAAGCCCAAATTAGAAACATGGTATTAAAGCAAATTGGGGCCCAAGAAGTTAAAACGATGATTCAGCCAGTAGATATTTTTGAATTAGACCGTTTTGAGGCAGAAATTAACGGCATAGAAGGAGAGGCGGCCAAAGCTGATGCCATCGCCGCACGGGTGAAAAAAGTCATTTCTGAGAAGATGGCAGAAGACCCAGTGCTATATCTGCGGTTGAGTGAACTGATCCAAGCTGCTATCAATGCCCACCGTGCCAAACGCCTTAGTGACTTGGAATACCTGAAGCTGATACAGGAATATCTAGAAACTGCCCGGAATCGTGGTGTTAGCTCAGTTCCCGCAGAATTGCGACACAGAGAACAAGCTCGTGCCTATTACAATGTGTTAAAAGAAAAGCTGACCGGGAAAGTAGATAATTTAGAATTGTTCACTAACCTAGCTATTGGCATAGACGATATTATCATTAAGAATACAGTCCGGGACTGGCACACCAACCAGGATATCCAAAACCGGATGCTGAATGATATCGATGACCTAGTGCATGAACTCAAGCCCAAATATGAGTTATTTATTCCTTGGGGAGAACTAGACGAAATCATTGGCAAAATCATCAACATTGCCAAACACTATGAAAGCAACTGAGTCTTAATGAAGGCAACACCATTCACATTGCCAGACACTATTAAATTAACTAAAACCCATAGCGTAGAGGACAGCAACAGCACCATTTTACTCTACGATATAGAGAGCAGAAAACAGTATGAAATTAATTGAAACCCATAGCGTAGAGTATGGCAACAGCACTATCTTATTTACTCTAGAATATAGAGAGCGGAAAACTCTCGGCATTGAAGTCCACCCAGATAGTAGCGTTGTCGTTAAAGCCCCCCATAACTCACCTTTAGAAGCTATCCAGACTAGAGTTAGCAAACGTGCCAGATGGATTACCAAGCAGCAACGGCAATTTGCCCAATATGCTCCCACATTACCCGCCCAGGAATATGTTTCTGGAGAAGGATATCGATATTTGGGTCGGCAATATCGCTTAAAAGTAATTGAGAGTAATCAAGAACGTGTGCGACTCTGGCACGGTAGATTAGAAGTTAGCACTCACAATCCCGAAAACAGTAAACAGATAGAGAATTTAGTCAAACGGTGGTATCGAGAACGCGCTGAACAAATATATCAGGAACGTTACCAGGATTGCATCCGCCTCGTAGCCCAATACGGAATTGACCATGAGAGAGGGTTTGAGCTACGCACCATGCACAAACGCTGGGGAAGCTGTACCAAAGAAGGTAAGATCATGCTCAATCCCATGCTGGTCAGCGCCCCTAAAGATTGCATTGACTATGTAATTATCCATGAATTGTGCCATATCCGTATTCATAACCATTCCCAAAGCTTTTACAAACTTTTAGAAACCATCATTCCCGATTGGCAAACTCGCAAAGATTACCTCAATACTCGCATTGAACTACGTTCTTTCTGAAAAATATGCAATTGAGGTGCGCTAACCTTGGCTTAATTCTTCCGGTATAGATTCTAGTGAGGTGCGCTAATCTTGGCTTAATTCTTCCGGTATAGATTCTAGTATAGAAAAATCGGTATAGACGCATTATTATGGTGTTCTAGCCTGAATGTCATAAATCAACTTGCAACCAGGATTTATACCTGATAGCAAGGTTCTTGAGGAAAGCAAGTTCCTCACCTTCAAGGTTGTTAAAAAGTCTGCGATATGTCCAACCACGCTCGTAACGACTTAGCATTTCTTCTGGAGTAAACCGATAGACATCTGCTGTTTGCCAACAGATTGCCTCCAGAAATGGTAATATTTCGGGTACAACAACAGGATCAATTGTTGGTGTTACGCTTGCCATAACTCTATTTAACTCTTTTGACTGTCTCTACCTTTCTTTCCTCATTCTACTTTTAGATTTAGATGTTGATCTATTTGAACCCAGCATCAAAACATTCCATTATTGCTGAAAAAACTAGAAAATTGCATACTCAAGCTAGAACATAAATCCGAATATCTACCAAACAAGTGACACACCAGGACTTCTCCCGTCAAAATCTTAGAGGTCGTTCCTTCAAAGGTCAAAACCTGGAAGGTGCAAATTTTAGTAAGGCAGATATTCGAGGGGCAAATTTTACAAATGCTATTCTCAAAGGTGCAAATTTTAGCGGTGCTAAAGCTGGACTACAGCGACATTGGGTAATTTTGTTGCTGATGGTTACATTAGTGCTTTTAGCACTAGCAGGGATTTACTTAGTCAGCTTTGGTTTATCAGTAGCATCATCTATATTTGACACCAAATACCCTGGAAGCGTATTCATGGGTTCAGTCTACCTGATTCTTGTAGGAGTTTTTTGTATTGTTACTGTTCGCAAGGGTTATACAACAGGTTTAAAGTCTCTGGCTGTTACTCTGGTCATTACCAGCCTCATAGTCCTTACGGTCGCTGTTGCCTTTCCTGGAACCTTTCTTAGTACCAGAACATCATCAAGAGGTTTAGTCCTTGCCTTTGCTTTAGTCTTTGCCTTGGTCTTAATATTATTTAGTATTTTTATTGGGTGGAGGATTCAAGGTAAACATGACAAAGATGATTGGCTCAACTCATTTGCTAATATCTTTGCTGCTACCGGAGGCACAAGTTTTCATGGTGCTAATTTGATTAATGCTGATTTTACTGGTGCAATTCTCCAAAACACAGACTTTAGAAAAGCAGACCTAAAACGTACTCGTTTTTATGAAGCCAAAAAACTCGAATTTGCCAGAGTAGACGGGACTATATTGGCTAACCGCGCTGTTCTAGACTTGCTTGTTACTTGCAACGGAAGGGGAAAATCCTATGCTGCTGCTAACTTAAGAGGTGCAAATCTCAAAGGTGCTGATCTGAGCAACGCAAATCTCAAAGGTGCTGATATTATTGTCGCCACTTTCGAGGGAGCTTGTTTAGAATGGGCAAACCTAACTATTACTCAAGCTGTGTATGCTGATTTTACTAATGCCCAAATGACTGGTGCTTGTATAGAAGCATGGAATATTGACAGTTCAACTAAGTTAGACAATGTTGATTGTCGCTTTGTCTATCTTCTAGAATATCCAAAGTTCGGAACTGATAACCGTGAATGCCGACCTAGTAGTGGTGAGTTTGCTCCTGGGGGTTTTAGCAAGTTATTTCAAAAGGCTTTAGAAACAGTTGACTTAATTTTTGCTGATGGTATTGACTGGAAAGCATTTCTTCTCTCTTTTCAAGAACTACAAGCTGAATATGGTGAAGAAAACTTATCAGTCCAAGCCATTGAAAAGAAAAGCGGAAGTGCTTTTGTGATCAGGTTGGAAGTTCCACCAGAAATTAATAAAGCAAAGATTGAACATCAGGCTAAGGAATTATATGAAATTAAGCTAAAGACATTGGAAGCAATTTATCATGAAAAACTACAAGCGAAAGATGAACAGATAACAATTTATCGTCAGGAGAATGCAAGTTTACATAAACTCATTGAAATAGTAGCAAATAGAAATATTCAAAATATTATTAATGTCACAGCTAACGCGGAGAATAATTCAATGTCAGAAACTTTCAACAATAACTTTAATCAACCTAACATCGCTAACTTTGCCAACAAAATTCAGGATGATGCACGTCAGCAAGCTAATCAGAATATCTACCAGTCACAGCAAAATCAAAATTTGGATACAACCAAAGAGGAAATTCAGCAAATTCTCAATCAATTAGCTCAAACTAACCCATCAACAGACGCTGCTACAGAGGTAATTCATCAAAAAATTAAAGCCGATCCAACTTTCAAAGCTAGGTTGCTAGCCGCACTGAAAGCAGGAGGATTGGAAACGCTGAAGGCAATATTTAACCATCCTGCTTTTAGTATTCCGGTTGAAACAATAAAAGGATATCTGGAAGCCGAATAGGTCACGTTTTGAGCAAAGTCAGGAAATTAAATTACTTCATCACCGTATTGAGAATTGTGTCAAAAATTAATGCCCTCGCTCCTGGAGTGAGTCGATACCTGCTACCATGATCAACCATCGGGGTAGACAGCCAATGTGAAAATCGACCGACACGGCAAAGCCAAAGTCCTTACACAACAAGAAATCCAGCGATTATTTACAGAAGGCTTGACCACTGTCAGAGATCGCACCCTTTGCGCTGTCATGCTGTACACAGGTTGCCGTGTTAACGAAGCTGTCACCCTAAAAATTACCGATGTCTACGACAAAAAAGGCAGAATTAGACCAGAACTAATCATCCGCAAAGGTAATACTAAGGGCAAACTAGCTACCCGCACTATTCCAGTGCTGGACGACTTAAGGCACTTCCTAGAACAATATCAACCCCCAACTACCAATGACGGATTTCTGTTTCCCGGTCGCTGGGGAAGGGGACACCTGCACTCGGACTCGGCAAGTATTATCTTCCGAGAAGGGTGTAAGCAAGTTGATATCGAAGGAGCAAGTACCCACAGCTTCCGTAGAACTTCCCTGACATTGATGAGCAACGCTGGCATCCCACTCAGGGTAATTCAAGAAATTTCCGGGCATCGTAACTTAGAACAGCTGCAACGATATCTAGAAGTGGAATCGTCACAGGTGCGCGGCGCGATCGCAGCATTGTCGATGCTGACACCAGTAGCAGCAGAGAGTAATACCAGCCATGAAATAAGTAGCACCAGTTCAATGGCGGAAACTGACGTATAGAAAGACGTATAGATCGTTAAATTGGCCTATGACGATCTAAAGGTAATGCCCCTGGGAGTCTGGGTTTGGAGACTAAATCTCTAATTTGCCTCGAATGGTTTTTTGGGCATGATTGGGGCTAGTTTTTTTTATCAGGTTTGAGCCAGTTTTCTACTTTTAAATGAGGAACACGGTCAAATTCACGAACATTGGCAGTAAATCATTACCCCTTTAAAACTCAATATCATCTCAGGGTAATAATCCTTCGTCCACATCGGCAAAGTCTTCGTCCAATGGTTCCAGGGTAGAAAGTGTTTCCAGGAGTGATTTTTTCTGAATGGGGGAAATAATGGCGAAGGGGATACCATTTTGGATGATGGTCAGGGGTTCACCTGTTTTTTGAGCTTGGTTAATTAGGTTTTGGACGGTTTCGGGAAGTTCTGCAAGGGTAATTTGTTTCATGGTAGTTTCTGGGGTGAGGGAGCTACTTTGACTGCTATTCTGGTTTTCTGGCTATCTGGTTTGCCAAATTTCTGGTTTAACGCCTCAATGATCACTGAAGTTACAGTAATCCCCTGCTCTTTAGACATCCAGTAGCGATCATCGCCTCCTCCAGACACCTAGCGATTGCCTCCGGCACAGCGCTCCGCGCTATCGCCTACGGCGGGCGCTTGCGCCATCACCTTCTCAACATCTATCACTTTGACGAGTTACTCAACATAGTAATTAACCGTTTAATTTGACCAACTCGCTTACGTTGGTCGTAGCGGCGCTTGGCTTCAGTGGTGATTTTTTCTAAAACTGCGTTATCGGCATTAGCAAAACTCCAAGCAGCTTCTAGAAATACCTCAACTGTGATGCCCCTGTCTTTACAAAAGCGTGTTAATTCTTGGTCGAGGTCTTTTTCCAGAACGATAGCTGAATGTCGTCGAGTTTCGGGGTATTTTTCGAGTTCGGTTTGGAGTTCGGCGATGGTGTCTCCTGGTGCAGCAGTTGGGTTCGTTGGTTCGGTAACTGGGCTAGTTTCCTGTGGTGAGTTTTGCTTGGGTGCTGAAGCTTGGGGTTGTACTTTCGGAACGAGTGCATCCTGGCGTGGTTCAACTGTGGAGCGATTGCGTTTGTTGCGTAGTTGGTTTAGTACATCATCTGACATTTTATTTATCCCCAAGTGAAGCGTGAATTTTGGCAATTAAAATTTCAAAAGGATATTCCAAGTCGGTATATCCCAACTGCGAGAGAGTTGTACGTTTGTTTATGGCTTGTTTATAGCGTTCTGATTCGCGGATTGAGGGTATAACTAACCCCTCGCCAACTTCATCACGCATTCCATCTACAGCCGCCCGACTTTCATGGGCTTGGGTGTTACCAAACCAGCGATCTCGGAAAGGTAAAACACCTAATACCTCAGCATTGGTTGCGCCGACATCTTGCAAGCCGCCAAGTAAGTCCAGCGTCCGCACCAGGGAACCGTAACCTTTGACCGATGCTTCGGCGGGGATAATCAAAAAATCTGCTGCGCCAATGACTGTTAAACAAATTTGCGATCGCTGGGGTGGGGCATCGATAATACAGACTTTGAATATTTGGCTGATGGCTTCTAATCGGCGCTTGAGTAAGGTTGCACCAACTCCACTGTTAGATAAATAATCTTGTACGGTATCAAGTTGGTCGTCGGCGGGGATGAGAAATAAATTGTCGTTGTCTTGAGTCGGGTAGATGCAATCGGATGGCGCGACTGTTTTTTTGAGAAATTCCAATAGGGTTGGTTGGTTAGGTTCTAACTCAAACCCCAGATAGGTGGTGAGATTATGTTGGGGGTCTGAGTCTAGCATCAAGGTGGGCAAGCCCTGGCGGGATAGCAGTCGCCCCAGGAACAGTGATGTTGTCGTCTTGCCCTGTCCGCCACTCAAGGAGCTTACGGTAATCGTCAACATATATATTTTTATTAATTAAGCTAATTAACTTAAACTAATTTATTTAATTTGTCAATTTATTAAGTTAGCTAATTAGCTATTTAAATTTATATAAAAAGCTAAATTTAGCTAATTAGCTTTTTATAGGTGAAGCAGAGATTCAGGGGTATTCCGCGATTTAGCCAAAAATCCTGGCTCTGATTGCTTTTCAGTGATCAATAAAAAGATTTGGTTCGTTTAAAATTTACCGATTCCCGTTCTATGGACATGAAAACACCCGCACTCCAGCAATACCCTTCTTTACTGAGCTTACAGCTTGTTGGTATGTCCGTTGCCATTTGATTTGTGGCGATTGTCCCAATTCTTCTGGTTCTTCTGGATGTTCTGGGGCATAAGGTGCGTTGTTCCAGATTCCAGAGTCTGAGAGTCCGGGAGTCGGGGAGGAAGTGGGGTCAATTAAACCTAAACCCAATAGGCGCAATCCTCTGGGATTTTCTACGTTAATGTAAACAAGTGGTTCTTGTTTATCAGTTGCAAAAGCGCTGCTAGTTGGGGATTGGGAACTTTCCTGCACCGACTCATTGACAGACTCCCTTAATCTTTCACTCTGAGAATCCTGCACCGACTCACGGAATCTCTCCAAAGAAAGGTGAGATCCTACGTCATAGTTAGAACCTTTGCTACTAACTAGCCACAGAAGATTGGAGTCTAGCTGTTGGAGTGGCGTTTTTCCTGGGGGTAGATTTAGTGGTTTTCACTACGTAACAGCGTGAACAATCAGTGGTGGGTCTGAATCCCCCACGTTCTTGATTCTGACGGGTGTATTCTGACGGATGTATTCTTCTTCAAATATAGTTAATTCTCTTTTGCTCATTTCCTCAGATAACCAATTATCAAATAGATGATTAAGGAGTGTAGAGCGCATGGCAGCATCTAATTGCGCGGGAATAAGCTTTTCCATTCGCACAATTACAATCCACTCATCAAGTCGCATTGGCGGCCACAACTGTCCTGGCTGGGAAATAGCTAGTTTTTGGGCTATTATTTGATGCGGTTGCGAGATAGGAACTGGACCTAGCATTCCCCCTGTTTGAGCTTCTGCTCCTTGTGAGTAAATTTTCGCGCATTCAGCAAAACTTTGTTCTCCTGCTTTGATGCGGAAGTATAGTTCTTGGGCTACTTCTGCATCAGATGTGCGAATTAGGGAATAAATAACTTTGTCTAGCTGCGATTTGTGTTGAAGGAAGTATGACTCTAGCTTTTGTCCCCAGGTGGCTTGCTTGAATTTTTCAATCCGCAGTTCTCTTGTGGCGGCAGTTTCTAGTTGTGCCTCGTTCATAGCGTTCTGCTTTAAGGCTGAAGCTTTTGTTTCTTTTGTAGTTATCTGATAATTCTGATAAAACTGCTCTATGGTGCTGGTTTTTTCTTCCGGGGTGAGTTCTATTGATGCGATCGCTTGATCTATGATTAGAAAGCGGCACAACTGGGGCAGCATTTGGTAACCTGCTAGCATGGGCAAAAGTTCTGCTGCTATAATAGTTTGGTTTCCAAATTGGAGAGTTTGTGCCATTGGGTGCGATTCGGTATTAGTGAGGAATGTACTGATAGTTTTTCTCTGGCATCATCAATTATATGTTTTTAATGAGACAATTGCAAGTAGAGTATTATTACGGATTTATCACTCTGTCAATGCGTAAGTATTAGAATATTGTATGACGACAATTAGCTTTCTTATTCTGTCAAAATAAATTTGACAGGCTCTGAAAATCTATAAGCTTTGCATTTTATAGCTGGGGAGTAGGGAGTAGGGAGTAGGGAGTAGGGAGTAGGGAGTAGGGAG
>NZ_CAWUOL010000041.1:0-40202 GCF_963923915.1 Nodularia chucula CCY0103
AGATTTGCCTGCTCTACCTCCTGCCATTTTTTAGTTCCGTCGAACTCACGTTAACATAGCATTTCCTAGTCTAATAAAGTACAAAACTATCTGCGTTTATCTGCGTCCATCTGCGTTTAATTATTAGCGATTATCTCACCCCATTAGCAGTAGCAAAAACTCTGGCTTGTTTCGGTGTGATGTAGACACGCTGTCCTTTTTCTAACTGAAGCTGATTAAACTGTTCTCGATTTAGGTGAGCATTCACCATTTCACCAGACCGCAAAACTAACTCAATGCGAATTTCCCAACCCAGATGAGTAATTCGCTCAACGTTTGCAGAAGTGCTATTCTCGTCCCCATTCTTCCCAATCAAAATATCTTGTGGTCGTAAAAATACTCTTTCATTAGCAGACGCGATACCTTTGTTGGGTATGATCCCAATATTAGTTGGGAGAACATTTACAGGGCCAATAAAACCCATCACAAACGCCGTTGCTGGGTTGTCGTAAATTTCCGATGGACTCCCAACTTGTTCTACCTTTCCCTGATTCATGACCACAAGTTCATCAGCCACTTCCATTGCTTCTTCTTGATCGTGGGTAACAAATACGGTTGTAACGTGAACTTCCGAATGCAGATTACGTAACCAAACACGTAAATCCTTACGAACTTTAGCATCTAATGCCCCAAAAGGCTCGTCTAATAATAAGATCCGGGGTTGTATCGCTAGCGATCGCGCTAATGCGATCCGTTGTCGTTGACCACCAGAAAGCTGAGAAGGATAGCGATCGCCAAATTGTTGCATCTGTACCAATTCCAAAAGTTCATCAACCCGTTGGCGGATGCGGTTTTTGGGATGTTTGCGCAAACTCATTGCAAAGCCAATATTATCACGCACCGTCAAATGTTTAAACAGCGCATAATGCTGGAAAACAAAGCCAATATTACGTTCCTGTACACTCTGGTACGTAGAATTTTCCCCTACCAACCAAATATCACCACTATCTGGTTTCTCTAAACCAGCAATTATCCGTAGCAATGTAGACTTTCCTGAGCCGGAAGGCCCTAACAGCGCCACCAGAGAACCAGTTTTAATCTCCAAACTCACATTATCCACAGCATGGAAGCTGCCGAAGTGCTTAGAAATATTTTCAATTAGAATCCCCATCGTTCTTTCTTCCTCCAACTTGGTATATATTAAATTTAACTACGGTTTGTCTATCAATTTTTAGGACTTAATCAACATGATAACTTTATCCTCTGCTTTTACACCTCCTATTCGTCATCCGAAAACAAGCTTTTTATCCCGCTCTATACTGCCCAAAAACAACGATTATCTGTGGAAAATTGAGCAAGGTGTCGTGCGAATCGTCACATGGCATGAAGATGGGACAATTGTCACCCTGGGTCTATGGGGAGTAGGAGCAATTATTGGAACAGTCTTGTCTAAAACAGAACCTTATCAAATTGAGTGCCTCACGAAAGTGGAATTAAGCGCCGTGGAAATTCAAGATTCATCGGAATTACTCCAAATTTTAAGATTACATCTTCAGCGAACAGAGGAATTAATGGTAATTCGTAGCCATAAAACCGTAGAAATTATGGTGATTAAGTTGTTAGAATGGCTAGCGAATAGATTTGGGCGAGAAGTTGACAAAGGTAGACTAATTGATTTGCGTCTGACTCACCAAGACATTGCGGAAACTATTGGTTCTACTCGCGTTACCATCACTCGGATTTTGCAAAAATTAGAAGAACAAGGATTTATTCAAAGGCTACGGTTACATAGAATTATGCTGCGTGAAGAGGATATTTGGCACTATGAAATTTAAAAATAAGGAATCTAAACAAATCAACAATGCCAACTATCACCATCTGGACTGGATTTACCTAAAATTTTCAGATTTAAAGATTCCAGATAAGTTAAACAACTATTGATGTGAGACATAGAACCTTCTAGTTCTATGTCAAAACATCCTTGTTCATTAGTATTTTTGTCTAGCTCTGCTCCAGTAATATTAACCGTCAACTGATAGTGAGAAATCATTTGAGAAATAATTGGTTCTTGCAAGTAATATTGGGGAATATGTAAACGCACACGTAGTCGAGTCATGCTTATACTTTGACCAACAAATAAAACCATAAATCAATATTTGATTTATATAATCTGTCCATGCAAAGAAGAAGCATCTAACCATAGTGGTAACTTCAGATTTTCCAAATAATCACAACTAGAAAAAAGTTGCTGCGGTTTACCCCAAAGGTCTAAATCAAACCAACCATCCTCTTGCTGATTTGCTGGTAATGAAGCCCCAATAATATTGACTGTGATTCCATAGCGAGACACTAGATCAAAAATGATGGGTGTTTGGGAGTAATCTTTCAAGATGCAAATTTGTAAGCCCATCCGATAGGATTGACTGCCGTAATTTTGGTAAGTATAACTTGGTGCAGGTGTAGGCATTTCTGGAGTTGGGCGGGGAAATGACCGAGAACTGAAATTATGCTGGACACTTTCTGTAATACTTGTATCTATTAAATCTACTCCCAAGTTCTGTAAATACAGCAGTCCATCATAAATATGTTCAGAGTTACCTTGGAGTTGCAAGTCAAACCAACCGTAGCTGTTTGTAGCTGAGAGCATCGCCGCCTTGATATTAACTGTCACACCAAAACGAGATACCAAACGGGAAATCAAAGGTTGGCGTTGGTAATGCAGGGGTATACGGATGCGGCTATCAATGGGAGTTAGTGGATGTAATTTTTTACGTGGCATAGGATTAGGAAATTAAGAGAACAGTTAATCACCAATCACTGACGCTATTTTCATCCCAGATTTCTAGCTGTATATCCTGGAGGTAATTGATAGCATCATCTATCTGTGTTGCCAAACCTTGTAAATCCAGTTCAAACCAACCGTCACCCACAGCATTTGCACCCAAGATTGCAGCTGTAATATTAATCGTTAAACCATAGTCTGAGACTAAACGAGAAATTACCGGCTCTTGATGAAAATTTCTGGGAATCCGCAGGCGAATTTTTTTGTGAATGATCTGACCGTCAGTAACCATATTCCAATTACCTATTTTTCAGAAATACAAGAAGTACATCAACTTCAAACCCAAGAGCAGCATCAGTATATACAATTAGCAAAGCTTGGCGTAAATATCACAAGCAGTTGCAGTCCTTCAAAAGCCTACATAATCATCATTTTGACTTTTGTACGGTTGCAGTACGCCCCTCCTGACAAACGCCTTGCAGTACTAGCTGTCTCCCTCATCTTTTATGCGGATGCGGCGCTCAAACACCTCTTTAATGATCAGAGTGCAAGCAGCCAATCCAGCTAATACCACCGAAGCAGCAAAAGCACTTTGAGAATCGTAATTACGATAAGCCCCTTCCACATACAAAGTTAGAGTCTGAGTACGGCCAATTAAGTTACTAGAAACTACAGCAATAGCACCATACTCTCCCATTGCGCGGGCAGTGGTGAGAATAATGCCATAAAGTAATGCCCAGCGAATAGAAGGCAGCGTAACTCGCCAGAAAGTTTGCCATTCGGTAGCGCCCAAAGTTTTAGCAGCTTCTTCTTCCTGAGTCCCAACTTCTTCCAAGACTGGAATTACTTCCCGCGCCACAAAAGGCATTCCCCCAAGCATCGTCGCCAAAGCAATACCAGGGAACGAAAAGATAATTCTGATATCCAGAAATTGTAGTAAAGGGCCAAGTATCCCATTACGTCCATAGAGGGAGACCAGCATTAAACCTGCCACAATGGGCGAAATCGAAAAGGGCAAGTCAATAATA
Source organism: Nodularia chucula CCY0103 (assembly GCF_963923915.1). Classification (NCBI taxonomy): domain Bacteria; kingdom Bacillati; phylum Cyanobacteriota; class Cyanophyceae; order Nostocales; family Nodulariaceae; genus Nodularia; species Nodularia chucula. The sequence continues at coordinate 3,790 of NZ_CAWUOL010000041.1, forward strand.
CTTAGTAGCAGGGTGCGCCCCCGAAAGCGACGGCGGGCAATTACCCAGGCTGCACATAACCCAAAAACAACGTTGAAAGGTACAGCTATCCCCACAGCCATTGCGGTCAGGCGCAGGGCTTGAGTAAAGTCCCGACTAGTGAGGGTGGCGAAAAACGGAGCAATACCACGGCTAAAAGCTCCAATAAACACATAAAGAGTGGGCAGCAGCAAGACCAATGCTAAATAGCCTGTAACCGCCGCAATCAAAGCAACTTTACCCCACTCTCCAGCTTCTTTTGGCTTAACCTGACCTGAAGGTAGAGACTGTGTAGATTTCACTTCAACCGCCATAGCGTTGCCTCCAAGTTTGCAATATATTCACTGTCAGTAGCAGCACCAAAGAAATCAGCAGTAGCACAGTGCCAACAGCTGTGGCTCCAGGTAAGTCGTTTTGTTCCAGGCGCTGGAATACTAGAATGGGGGCAATTAAATCTTGATAAGGAATATTTGCAGCAATCAAGACTACTGAACCATACTCGCCCACAGCCCTAGCAAAAGCCTGAGTTGTACCGGTGAGGATGGCAGGCACAAGGGGAGGTAGTACCACCAGCCAAAAGGTTTGCCATTGGGAGGCTCCCAGAGACCAGGCAGCTTCTTCAATAGTTGAATCTAGCTCTTGCAGTACAGGTTGTACTGTTCGGACAACAAAAGGCACGGAAATAAACACCATCGCCACTGCCACCCCCAAGCGAGTAAAAGATACCCTAATACCCAGGGGAGTGAGAAATGAGCCAATCCAGCCTTGCTCGCTGTAAACTGTTGCCAGAGTGATACCTGCAACTGCCGTGGGTAGAGCAAAGGGCAGGTCAATGACGGCATCTAAAACCCGTTTAAAAGGGAAATCGTAACGCACCAGCACCCAGGCTGTGGCAGTGCCAGCCACGCAGTTAATGGCGGCGGCAAAGAAGGCAGTCACAAAAGTGATGTTGTAGGTTGATAACGCCACGGGGGCAGTAGCCAGCCGCCAAAACTCAATAGGTGATAGGGTTGCAGCCCGCAGTATCAAGGCGGACACAGGCAACAGTAGGACGATGGAGATATAAGTAATTGTTACCCCCCAGGGCAAAGACAAGCGTTTCAGCAAATTTTGGGGGGACAGGGGGAAGGTAGACTGTGTTTTGGAAACTGTCATAGTTGAGGAAAGGGGAGAAGAGGCAGGGGAGCAGGGGGCAGGGAGGCAGGGTGCAGGGTGCAGGGTGCAGGGGGGAAGAAATTTACTTAGGACTTACGCAAGAACTCTCTGAAACCTTCTTTCCTTTGTGTTCTTTGTGTCCTTTGCGGTATGCGCTGCGCGCACGCTTCGCGAACGTTTTTCATAATTTTGCGTAAGTCCTGTTACTAATAACTTTCTTCACTCTCTTGTACGATTTATCGCGTCTCCCCACTCAGCACTCAGCACTGTTTGAATCCTAGCGTCGAGCTATACTGGCTTGGATGTCGTCAAAGATTGCGCCATCGGCAAAGAATTTGGGGCTGACTTCATCCCATCCGCCAAAGTCTTCAATGGTGAATAGGTTAGAGATTTGGGGATAAGTATCGGCAAATTCCGCTACCACTTCCGGTACTACCGGGCGGAATCCCACTTTGGCAAATTCGCGCTGGGCTGCGGGGGTAAAGAGAAACTGTACAAAGGCTTCTGCTACTTCACGATTGCCTCGCTTATCAACATAGGTATCAACTACGGCAATGGGGTTATCGATAGAAATATTAATTTCGGGAACTACGTAAGGTAGATTTTGTCCCTGCTGTTTCGCTAAGATGACTTCGTTCTCATAGTTAATTAAGGCATCTCCCTGTTTTTGCACAAAGAATGCATCAGTGGCTTCACGGGCATCTCTTGGTAAAACTGGCACGTTACCATAAACCTTAGTTACAAAGTCTTTGGCTTGTGCTTCCGTGCCGCCTGTTTTGGTGACTTTCCCCCACAAGGCCATGTAGTTCCAACGAGCGCCACCAGAGGTTTTGGGGTTAGCGGTGATGACGCTGACATCATCGCGGGCTAAATCATCCCAGTCTTTTATGTTTTTGGGGTTGCCTTCGCGGGTAACTATCACACCCACGGAACGGTGAACAATACCATCGCCGTTGGGTGTCTTTTTCTCCCAGCCTGGTTGAATTAATCCGGCTTCCTGGATTTGTAAAGTATCTGCTGATAGTGCTAGGGCTACTATATCTGCATCTAAACCGTCAATCACCGCACGGGTTTGGGAGCCGGAGCCGCCATAGCTTTGGTCAAATCTGACGGTTTGCCCAGTTTTTTCTTGCCATTCTTTGGTGAATAGGGGAATAATATTTTCATAAGCGGCGCGGGTAACGGCGTAGCTTACCAGGGTCAGTTCTTTTGTTTCTCCAGTGTTACCACTACCACTAGTATTATCAGGGGAAGGTGAGCAGGCAGTGATCGCACCACTTAAACCGATTCCTACTAAAAACAGGGAAATAAAGCTTTTTAAAGACTTGGGTTTCCATCGATTGGAAATATCTTGCCACATACCGACCTCATACTCCTGACTTAAATCTACTGTTAATCTATCGAGTTACGATATTTTTTGGGATTAGTTATAGATATTACAGATAATTCTATGAAATGGCAAGATATTCACCATATTCTTGATTGAGATTATGGTGATTGCATAACTGTTAGAAGTTCAGGTGATAAGACATACCCCTAGTACAGTTCGGCGTAAATAAATAGACCATTAAATAGCCAAGACTTTACCCTTATATGTCCACTTAAAAGGTTTAGCCATTGTTTTATTAAAGTAGTCGATAAAATTGAGGATTCGATTTTTTAAATCATCCTGACTGGTGAAACTGGCTCTTTTTAGTAGTTTACGAACTAAAATACTGAACCAAATTTCAATTTGATTGAGCCCTTCGGGTTCGCCAGTCGCTACAACGGAGGGAACCCCCGCAACACGCTGGCTCACCAAGAGGAATGTTTTGGGGTGTAATGGAAAACGATTTTATGTGTTGGGTCTTTCAAAAAAGCAGCTCTTGTTTTTATGGATTTGAGTATACCGCTTTCTCCCTTAATACCCAGGTCTAGATTCAAACCTTCTTTTTCTGCAACTAAACGAACCAGGGACTCAGATTGATGAGTATTAAGACAATCCATAATTAAATGCCATTTTTTGGCACCGGGGTCGCCTTCAATAACTGGACGAATATGTTGGACGAAATCCGCTTAGGTTCTGGAATCTCCGCAACTTGGTTCAATAATTTGACCAGTAGCAATATCAAAACTAGCGATTAAACTTTGCGTACCATGACGGATATACTTTCAATAATCCCTTGTTTCATGATTTCGTCCGCTAGTTCTCCTGCTGTCCAATGGCTGATTGGTCGTCCATAGTCTTCGGGAGGTGAACAGGCCAGCGCGAATAACTCGTTAAATTTTACTGGTGCGCCTACACGCTCTGAGTCTCGCAACCGTTGAATTATTGTTAAATCACTTATACGTGTTGACAACCATCGCTCTCGCCACAAACAAGCTGTATGCCTATTTATATTTAGTATTCGGGCGATTTCACATTGATATAGCGACCGCTTTGCATGAAGAGATTACTCATCAATTTCCTCGTGATTTAATCTCTGTGCAGCAGGGACAGTATCACTATTTTTATACAGGTAATCAAGAAAAATTACTAGAAATTGCTCAGAAAGTTTTACCTAGCAATCCCCAACGAGATTATTTATACGGCATGGTAGCCTTTGGCTTAGAACAATGCCATCAATTCAAAGCAGCGTTTAATCGTGATAAATACTAAATTCAGGTGAATTTTAAAACTTATCATGCTATATATTTATTATGTAAACTTACAGTATCGTAGTATCAAAAAAAATAGATTAGGCAGTAATCTATAATCACAGATAGGTAACAAATATTATTAAGTAGAACCACAAACTACATACATTAATTTTATCCTATTTGTATTTGGTACTACTGGATTGCCAAAACTGGAGTTTGATGGTTGTGTCTACATTTATCAAAAAAATCATGAACACTTGCACTAAGGCTAAGTATAAATTCAAGCTAAGTAAAACTTTAGGACTAGCAGTAATGGCAACTGTCCTGAGTCTTACCTCCCTTCAAGCTGCCTTTGCAGCCGCAGTCAGACCAGGTTTGTTTGGTGCTAATACAGTGCCACGTAACGATGATTCCTTTACTAGCCTAGTGGATCTCGGATTTACAGCCAACTTTTTTGGTTTAGAATTTAACCAAACTTACGTTAACAATAACGGTAACATTACTTTTGATCAAGCCTTAGGTACATACACTCCATTTGACCTAACCAGCACGGGAAGGCAAATTATCGCCCCATTCTTTGCCGACGTGGATACTCGTAACTCTGCCTCCAATCGAGTTACCTACGGTACAGGGATTGTCGATGGTTTTAATGCCTTTGGCGTTAACTATATTGACGTTGGCTACTTCCCCTCAGCCGCAGACAGATTGAACAGTTTTCAAATGGTGTTGATTGATCGTTCTGATACTGGCGCAGGCAACTTTGATATAGAATTCAACTACGACCAAATTCAGTGGGAAACTGGTGGTGCTTCTGGAGGTACTGGTGGACTCGGTGGCTCCTCTGCTCGTGTTGGCTTCTCTAATGGTACTGGTAATCCTGGTAGCTTCTTCGAGTTACCGGGTTCAGCAATTAATGGTGCTTTCCTCGATGGTGGCCCCAATGCTTTAATTGCCGACCGTTTAAACAGCGATGTTGATGGTCGATATATCTTCACGGCTAGGGAAGGTGAAATCATCGTAGATGTTCCTCCCCCTGTTGACCCCCCTATTGACCCCCCTGTTGACCCCCCTGTTGACTCCCCTACTTCAGTTCCTGAACCTACCACTATTTTAGGTCTCTTGGCATTCGGTGCGTTTGGTGCCACTTCAGCGTTGAAGCGCAAACAACAATACAAAGCTGCTGCTAAAGCATAATCCATCACCGATTTAATTAAAAAAGACTTTGACTGCCATTGTAAAGACAAGGCAGTTTTTTATTTTGACCATTCCCCACTCCCCACTCCCCATTCCCAACTCCCAACTCCCAACTCCCCACTCCCTTTTTTAAGGAATTACTAAGGGACTTGTGTACCCGTCCGGTGCTAGAGTGAAAGATGACATCGCATAATCTTATGTCTTCCAAGACCCTATCAAAACAGTTCCGTAGCAGAGGGATCTTGACGCTGGCAAGCAGCGTAGACAAAATTGCCTGTGGAGACAGACGGTCTGACAAGGACTGGTAACAGTCTAGTTAAGAGTCAAAGAAACAGGCACAAGGGTGGAAAGGTGGGGCTTTAGCCTATCGTAAAACATCCTTTAAAAATCCCTTTGTTGTTCACAAGGGGAATATGTCAACTGAAATATAGCTTCAATTATTAGGCGCAGCATGGTCAGCACAGCAGAAAAAACAAACATTGGCTACATTACCCAAATTATCGGTCCAGTTGTAGACGTTAAATTTCCCGGCGGCAAATTACCGCAAATCTACAACGCTTTGACCATCAAAGGTACTAACGAAGCTGCACAGGAAATCAACCTGACTGTTGAAGTTCAACAACTTCTAGGTGATAACCAAGTACGTGCTGTGGCGATGAGTACCACTGATGGCTTAGTACGTGGTCTAGAAGTGGTTGATACAGGCGCTGCTATCAGTGTTCCAGTTGGGAAAGTTACTTTGGGACGGATTTTTAACGTTCTGGGTGAACCTGTAGACAATCGAGGGCCTGTTAATGCCACAGAAACCTTACCCATTCACCGCCCTTCTCCTAAATTCACTGAACTGGAAACTAAACCTTCTGTGTTTGAAACTGGGATTAAGGTTGTTGACCTCCTGACTCCCTATCGACGCGGCGGTAAAATCGGTCTGTTCGGCGGTGCAGGCGTTGGTAAGACCGTGATCATGATGGAATTGATTAACAACATTGCGACCCAACACGGTGGTGTGTCTGTGTTTGCTGGCGTGGGTGAGCGCACTCGTGAAGGTAATGACCTTTACAATGAAATGATGGAATCTGGGGTAATCAATAAAGATAACCTCAATGAATCAAAAATTGCCCTAGTTTACGGTCAGATGAATGAACCACCCGGAGCAAGAATGCGGGTAGGTCTTTCTGGTTTGACTATGGCAGAATACTTCCGGGATGTGAACAAGCAGGACGTTTTGCTGTTTATTGACAACATTTTCCGGTTTGTACAAGCAGGTTCAGAAGTGTCGGCGCTGTTGGGTCGGATGCCTTCTGCGGTAGGATATCAGCCCACACTAGGAACTGACGTGGGCGCACTGCAAGAACGGATTACTTCTACTACAGAGGGTTCCATTACCTCGATTCAAGCGGTGTATGTACCTGCGGATGACTTAACTGACCCCGCACCTGCAACTACCTTTGCTCACTTGGATGGAACTACAGTATTATCTCGTGGTTTGGCTTCTAAGGGTATTTATCCCGCAGTTGATCCTCTAGGTTCTACCTCTACCATGTTGCAGCCGGAAATTGTCGGTGATGAACACTACAATACTGCCCGTGCTGTACAGTCAACCCTGCAACGTTATAAAGAACTTCAGGATATTATCGCTATTCTCGGTTTAGATGAATTGTCTGAGGAAGACCGTCTGATCGTAGCACGGGCGCGGAAGGTTGAGCGCTTCTTGTCTCAGCCGTTCTTTGTGGCGGAAGTATTTACTGGTTCTCCTGGTAAGTATGTGAAGTTGGAAGATACTATTAAGGGCTTCCAAATGATTTTGTCTGGTGAGTTGGATGAATTACCAGAGCAGGCTTTCTATTTAGTGGGCGACATTAACGAAGCTAAAGCTAAAGCTGAGAAGATGAAAGGTTAGTCATTAGTCATGGGTCATTAGTCATTGGTGTAATTACTAGTGGCTAGTGACAAATTATTAAAGATAACAGATAAAGGACAAAGGACAAATGACTTTAACCGTTCGTGTAGTTTCTCCAGATAAAACAGTATGGGATGCTGTGGCTGAAGAGGTAGTTCTACCCAGCACTACTGGTCAGTTGGGTATCCTGACTGGACACGCACCGATGTTGACTGCTTTGGATACAGGTGTGATGCGCGTCCGTGGTGGCAAAAACCAAGATTGGCAAGCGATCGCCCTGATGGGTGGTTTTGCTGAAGTGGAAGCAGATGAAGTGACAATTTTGGTGAACGGTGCTGAACGTGGCGACGCGATTAAATTGGAAGATGCTCGTGCAGCATACAACCAAGCACAAACAAAGCTGAATCAAGTTTCCGCAGACGATCGCCAAGCTCAAATTCAAGCAACCCAAGCTTTTAAACGCGCCCGCGCTCGTTTCCAAGCTGCTGGCGGTTCTGTCTAAATTTACACAAAAACACTTGGTTTTATGGGGTGGGCATCTTTGCTCATCCTATAGCTGGGGAGTAGGAAGCAGGGGGGCAGGGAGCAGGGAGCAGGGGGGCAGGCTTAAAACTCCTTAATTACAAGGGTTTTATGATCCATTTTTGTGCTAACGTGTATGCGTGGTGCTATACTATTTTTTTTGCATGAGTTGCCAAGATTGTTTGGCGATCGCCCAGTCTTCTTGAGTCCGAATTACTAATACCCGCACGGCTGAGTTAGCTGTGGCTATATCTTGATCAATCGGCTGCTGTTGATTTTTTGATGGGTCAATTTTTAATCCTAAAAATCCGAAACCTTCGCAGGCGGCTTGGCGTATTCCTGCCGATTTTTCCCCTATCCCTGCGGTAAATACTAAAGCATCTAATCCCCCTAAAGTCGGCAGCATAGCACCGATACCAGACCGTAGGTGATGCACATACATATCCCAAGCTAGTTGGGCGCGGTAGTTCCCTTCGGCGATCGCCGCAATCACTTGGGGTAAGTCACTGGATACCCCCGAAATTCCGCGTAAGCCAGAATTCTTATTTAATACATAGTCTAATCTTTCCGCAGAGTAGTTTGATTGCCGTAGTAAGTAAATCAAAATCCCTGGATCAACAGAACCAGAACGACTACCCATCATCAACCCATCCAGGGGAGTGAACCCCATAGTGGTATCAATACTGCGTCCATTTTTAATCGCAGCCAAAGAGCAACCATTCCCCAAATGACAAGTAATTAATCGCAGGGATGCTAAATCTCGGTTGAGAATTTGAGCCGCACGATTAGAGCAATACTGATGGCTAATACCATGAAAACCGTAACGGCGAATCCCTTGCTCTACCCATTCATAGGGGCCAGGATAAATCGCGGCTGCATCCGGAAGGGTAGCATGAAACCCTGTATCAAATACTGCCACTTGGGTGACATCTCCCAAGCTTTGCTCAATAGCTTCTATACCTTCTAAAGCGGCGGGATTATGTGCAGGAGCCAAACTAGACAAATTACCAATTGTCTGTTTGACTTTTTCAGTAATTACCACACTTTTTCTGTATTCTTGACCACCATGCACTACACGATGCCCTACCACATCAATTTCTGAAAGATGGTCAATTACCTTAGTAGCGCCGCGACTCAGGGTATACAGCATATAAGCAACGTGTGCGCGTCGTGAATCACCATAGATTGATTCTTGCAGCGTTTCACCCGTAGCTGTTGTCACTTCAATTTCTGCCACACCCCGGTCTTGAGTCCAATTGACCTTCCCTGACCATAGGGGTTGGGGTGGTTCTTGGGGAAGAGAATTATCTGCAATTTCATACAGACAACTCTTTTGGCTGCTCGATCCAGCATTTAGGACTAATACTTTCATTACTTTTTCCTGTAATTCAGGATGCGCTAGTAAAAAATATTTTGATTAGCTGAGGGAAAAACTAGGTCTGTAATTCTTTGAATACTCAGGAGGGGTGAATTGTTAGTGGTTGTCTACTCTCAACTAACCACTAACAACTAACTAATGAAACTTTAAACCTTAATGGCTGGCGATCGCTTCACTTTCAAGTTTCGCTAGTCGCTCTGCTAAGAGTTTTTCTAGAGCAACTAATGCTTTAGTAAAACCATCGATACCTTCTGCTAATTTATCAGATGCCATCCGGTCAGCAGCGTGCATCTTGTCATAGGTAGCTTTATCGACGGATATCTTTTTGATGTCCATGTTTGCGACTTTAGCAGGATCAAGTTTCCGTGGTAATTCTCCCTCAGTTGCTTGCAATTCTGCCAATAGTCCGGGAGAAATCGTTAACAAGTCACAACCAGCCAATTCGGTAATTTCGCCAATATTGCGGAAGCTGGCTCCCATAACTTCGGTTTTATGTCCGAATTTTTTGTAGTAGTTGTAAACTGTGGTGACAGACAATACACCTGGATCTTCATCTGCTGGATAGCTATCCCGTCCAGTATCTTTCTTGTACCAGTCGAGAATCCGACCAACGAAGGGAGAAATTAAGGTAACGCCGGCTTCTGCACAGGCGATCGCTTGGTGAAGACCAAACAATAATGTTAAGTTACAATGAATACCTTCCTTCTCAAGAATTTCCGCAGCCCGAATGCCTTCCCAAGTGGTGGCAATTTTAATTAGCACGCGATCGCGGTCCACACCCGCAGCCTTGTATTGAGCAATCAATTCTCTGGCTTTAGTTAAAGTAGCTTCTGTATCGAAAGACAAGCGAGCATCTACCTCTGTAGAAACACGACCAGGAATAATTTGTAAAATCTTTAAGCCGAAAGCCACTGCTAAACGGTCAAAAGCCAAAGTCACGATATCTGCTTGACTAGCCGCAGCACCAGCATCTTTCTTCGCCTGAAGTAAAGTTTGATCAACAATTTCCTGATATTCCGGCATTTGTGCCGCTGCCGTAATCAGAGAAGGATTAGTAGTAGCATCTTGGGGTGTAAACTTCTCAATTGCCTTGATATCCCCTGTATCCGCCACCACAACGGTCATTTGGCGCAATTGTTCTAGTAAATTTTTAGACATAATTTTCTCCGTGAGTTGTGCTGGTTGCGGACGTACTTAATTCCTTACTTGTTTACACTTTTGACTGTTCCTCACCATTCCGATTTTGGCAACTTTTCTTAAACATTGCCCATCTTGGCTAGCTAAAATTAACCACAGCCCCATTTTAGGTGTCTTATGGCAAAATTGGCTGTCCAATGGAATGCACTTTGATTTAATCGGTTGTTCCTAACTTACCAATTGGCTCAACTATTTCTCTCGTAGAGACGCGATAAATCACGTCTCTCATCAACCACCATCAACCACCAGCACCAGTGAATTATTCTTTTGCTGACATCGACAACATTAAATCCACCACCCGATTTGAGTAACCCCACTCATTGTCATACCAGGCTACCACTTTAAAGAAATTGGCATTCAACTCAATCCCAGCACCTGCATCGAAAATACTTGAATGAGTATCACCCTGAAAATCGGTAGAAACTACTGCTTCGTCTGTATAGCCTAAGATACCTTTTAATGCACCATTAGCCGCCTGCTGCATCGCTGCACAGATATCTTGATAACTGGTAGCTTTAGCCGTTTTAAAAGTTAAATCAACCACAGAGACATCAGGAGTAGGAACCCGGAAAGCCATACCCGTTAACTTACCTTTTAATTCTGGTAAAACTAATGCTACCGCTTTGGCTGCACCTGTAGAAGAAGGAATAATATTTTGAGCCGCACCCCGTCCACCTCGCCAGTCTTTTTTACTGGGACCATCTACAGTTGGCTGAGTTGCAGTCATAGCGTGAACTGTGGTCATCAACCCTTCAGTCAGTCCGAAGCTATCATTAATTACCTTGGCTATGGGAGCGAGGCAGTTTGTGGTACAACTAGCATTAGAGACAATTACATCCTTAGCGGGGTTAAATAGGTGATGATTCACACCCATTAACAGGGTCTTTACTTTATCTGGCTCTTTTGTGGGAGCAGAAATTATGACTCGCTTTGCGCCAGCTTGGAGATGTTTTGCCGCCCCATCATAATCTGTGAACAGTCCGGTAGACTCCACAATATAATCTGCACCTAATTTATTCCAAGGTAATTCAGCCGGATTTCTTACCGACATACAAGGGATAAAATGCCCATCAACGAGGATACCATCAGGCTTGGCTTCAACTTTACTTCTCAACTGACCATGAGTAGAATCGTACTTAAAGAGATAAGCTAGGTTATCTGGTGGTACGAGGTCATTAATCCCCACAAACTCAATATTAGGGTTATTGATGCCAGCGCGTAGCACAAGTCGCCCAATTCGACCGAAGCCATTGATACCAACTTTTAGTTTAGTCAAGATTAAACCTCCTGTTGTGGGAGTTGAACAAAAGGTAAAAGATAAAAGAAGATGACTTTTACTCTTTACTTTTTGATCCTGACAGTTTTAACTAGCTAAGGCATATTTACTTGGCATCTTTTAAGGTTTCCTCTAGCTGTGAGAGTAGGCAGTGTAGGGATATACACAGGAGTTGAATAACTTTAACTGTGGGTTTTAAGACAAGCTATTACGCGTTAAATTGGTAACATTAATTACGATTAAATTTTTAGATATCAATGGTTGGCTTGAGATTCTGTATGTAGCGATCGGACAAAAGACAGGGGAATATATTAAAAATTAATTCTAGTAATCTTTATTTGTCAATCTCACTTCTATTAAATAACAAATTAATACCTTTTTCTATATCGGCTTTTAAAGGCAATATAAAATAATTTAACACTAATAAAAAGATAACCATAACTAATACAAGCATACTCTGTATCCATTTGATTAAATCATTTTGCAAAATAGAAACAGACTCTTTCATAGGTTGAATAATTCCGTCAATACTTTCACTCAAAGTATTTACACCTTCTTTTACATTATCTAAAGGGGTAAATAACGGATTGAAAATATTATTGAATTTTAAATTAATGCCAAGATTAATATTTAAAACACTTATGCTCTCGCTAATTTTATTAAAAGCATTATTTATAGGCTGAAGTGCTGATGATAAACTCTTACTAACGTCAACAAATGAGCTAGTAATATCAGCAATACCACCTTGGACAGAAGCCAAACTTGCTTTACTATTATTTATGGAATTTATGACCAGTTCCATTTCCTTATTTAAATGTTGTTTCAAATCATGGATAATTAAATATCCATTAAAAATTATAATAAATAAAATAATTAAAGGTGTTAAAGCTCTTATTATCAGCAATAAGCCAGTTATTCTGTTATTCATTTTATAAAACCAAAAATAATGGTTATTATTTTTTCTTGTTTTTTTATCAATTTAATGTCAAATTATCACATTGAGAACTCAAGCGCAAGTATTTAGGGGCGGATTTTTCCGGCTGGCCACACCATCAGTTACTAAGTAAGTTGGTGCTAAGATTTTCCGCTATGTAACAGAATGTAAAATCGACAAAACCGTTGCGATTGCTTCATTTCACTTCGTTCCATTCACAATGACATACATTCAGATTTTCACACCGGCCTACTTAGTCTCACTACTAGACCAGAGTTTTTGAACCAGCAATGAGACCAGGAGGGATATTAACATCTGTTTTTAGTCCCATGTTTGGTACTAAAACAGGTAGTAGTATGGCTCTTTTGTATGTAATTACGTCAGTAAATAATGTATTTTTTAATACCACAAGGTTTGCGGGGCGATCGCTGCAAGATGTAGAAGATATTTAACGCAACTATACCAAGAAATCGTATTAACTAATGCCCAAGTCCTTTTTACTACTTTTCAACTGTTTCCAAAGCATCTGAATTTGTTTATAAGCCTCCTCCGGGGAAAGTTTACCACCAGTTTGTAAACTGCAAATGTAATTTACCCGTTGAGAAAAATCTTGGAGATTAGCATTAAATGTCAAATACTCTTGTTTAAACTCCCCAGAATATGGACTGCGGGGATAAAGAAAATCAGATAATTCCGAGAGAAAATTATTTGGCTGGTTCATATAGGACTCCTATCTGATTTTTTAACAATCTCGGTGTAACACAAAAAGGTTATTCCCCATTCCCCACTCCCTACTCCCTACCTACGCAAATAAATATGGCTACGCCACGCAAGCTACAGAAATCAAATCGGATTACTACGGGTGTTTAGATTTGAGAGTTAATAGTAATAGGAATTTAAAAATTATCCAGTAAAAAACTATCCAAGTTTACGCCGTCCCCTTTGAGAAGCATTACAATTACAAGTCTTAGGTTCAAAATCAATGCAACCAATGGCTTGTTCCGAACAAGCTTTAACAGGGTTAACTGTGCATTTTAGGCGATAATCATTGGTAAAAAACTCACAATTATGGCAAGGTATTTGATGTAGTCTCTTTAAATGATTTGTACCTTTTTTTAAAGTTAACCAAACACTGAAAATAGACAAAATCACAATTACCCAACTACAGAAAGCGCAAACAATCATAGCTAACATGAGAAATCCTCAAATAAATTCAAATAAAAAGCCTACAGTTAACTGCTGTGAACCGCAGGCGGGAGAAAATATTTAGCTAGTGTTGAGCGAAACTTAATTAATTATTAACTTGACGCGAACGCCAAGAATGCCAAACGTAACCCAAGAAAGCCAACACACCAATAAAAAACTGAATGTTTGCCAAACCCAGACGTTCAGAACCGTAAAATTCTCTAGGGAAAACAGTTGTGTTATATCCCACAAATGCAGCCGAAATCCAAGCCATTAAAGCTAAACCCAGCAAGCTATAAGACAGAATTTCCTCACCATTTTCTATGGGTAAAATTCGTCTTACCCAATTAAAAGGAGAAACAAGAATATGCCACGCACCACCAAAAATGAGAAGAGAACCAATCCAAATATGACCACCAATGACATCTTCTAAATTATCGACACTTGCCATCCCTAAAATATTCCAGCTACCATCCTTCATCCCTACTAAGTAGCCAAAAATTGTCATCGGGTCTAAATTGGGATGACTAATCAGGCGGACATCACCAAAATTCGGGTCATAAACTCCACCAAAAAACATCGCCTTTAGCACCAATAAAAATGCCCCCAAACCCAGAAAAATCAAGTGATGACCTAAAATCAAACCCAACTGTTGAGGATCATTCCATTCATAGTGAAACTTCGCCACCTGTCCCCCAGCACTGTAGAGAATGGGTGGAGCGCGAAACACATGAAAAAGACCCCCGGCTCCCAAAACAGCAGAAGCGATTAAATGTAACATTCCAATCACAAAATAGGGATAAGTATCTACCACCTCCCCACCTGTACCCACACCCCAACCTAAAGTTGCTAAATGAGGTAACAAAGTCATACCCTGCTCATACATTGGCACACCAGGAACAAACCGCAGCACCTCAGAAACAGTAGTTATCCCAGCCCAAAACATAATCAAACCAGCGTGAGCAACATGAGCGCCCAACAACTGACCAGATAAATCAGTCAAACGAGCATTACCAACCAACCAAGATAAATTCGTATCAGCCGCAAAACTCTTCTCAATAGAAACCGTCACAGTTCAATCTCCTTTTAAAGTGTTGAGTGGAGGGAGATGAGTCAGGTAAAGAAAAAAGATTTTATTCCTAGCACAAAGTCTTCTCCTCTGCTCCCTGCCCCCTGCTCCCCTGCCTCTTCCTATGACTCGCTACTAATAGCGTTCAAAGACCTTTCAACCTGTCTAAAATCAACACCAATAGCTCTTAGCGCGTGCCACAAATGACCTTGCAAAAAGAAAAACGCCAAAAAGAAATGAGCATTTGCTAACCAAGCCCTAGCAGAGTAACCACCACTAGCCAACTTTACCGAGTCAGCAAAATAAGGACTAACACCAAGCTTCACTTCCAAAGTCTGACCGTAAAATTCCACCGGGTAAGCCAAGGTATTCACTGCACAGAAATAAGCTGCAACAAATCCCGCCAAAGCAATACCACCCAAAGAGTAAGAAAGAATCGCTTCCCCAGAGAAAATCAAAAGCTTTTTCGCCCAAGCAAAAGGCTCCTTAATAATGTGCCAAATCCCGCCACCAATTAGTAGAAAACCGACATAAATATGACCACCAACTAAATCTTCTAAATTGTCAACACTGGCAAAGTGAGTTTGATAGCCATAGATAACAAAAGGGTTAAGAGTTGGTTCAGTTACAAGGCGAACATCATGAATATTGGTGTCATAAATTCCGCCCCAAAACATGGCTTTTCCTACTAGCAATAAAGCTGCTAGTCCTAAAAATAGGAGGTGATGTCCTAAAATTAAGCCCAGTTGTTTAGGATCATCCCATTCAAAATGAAATTTACGGGCTTGACCCTGAGCATTTTCTAAATTTCTGGGAGCTTTGAAAGTATGGAATAGCGCCCCAGCACCGAGAACGGCTGAGGAAATTAAATGCAAAGCACCGATAACGAAAAATGGGTAAGTATCCACAACTTGACCACCTGCGCCCACTCCAAAGCCCAAGGTGGCTAAATGGGGTAGCAATATTAGCCCCTGTTCGCCCATTGGGATATCGGGGTTGTAGCGAGAGATTTCAAACCATGTAAACGCTCCTGCCCAAAGAGTCGTCAGTGCTGCTTGGGCGACGTGAGCGCCGATAAATAAGCCAGAGAGCTTGGCGAAGCGGGCGTTACCAGCCCACCAATCGTATTTGACGTTTGGATTGTCGTATGTCTGCATTGCTTCGTTAGTATTTGTTGCGAAAAGAACTCAATTAATTTGTTGATACTTTCAGGACTTTACTGTTGTTTTCCAATGAAATCCGACTATGTTGCTGAATCTGTGAACTAATTATTGAGCTTTATGTATTTAATTTATTGCAACTAATTCTTAAAAAGAAAGGGAATTTTACAAAAGTTAATAATTTAAATAGCTGTGTAAGTTAAGCAGCAAAAAATTAGTGATTTCGGGCTATGCCGTCACTAAGAAAACTGTTTTTAGCAATTAGGAAGATGAATTATGTGTTCATCTCCCAGGGATTTTTCATTGATGTATGGAAGTAGTAGAGGTTTGTGCAGATATTGTGAGCGATCGCCTCTGATAACAGCCCCAGAAATTCAAAATTTGTGCGCCCACTTCTTGAGGATGAAAATAGTGAAAAAAATGATACCCTTGGGGAAATTCCCAAAGTCTATCTTCTGGTTTGAACCAATTACGCCAGTCATACAACGCAGGTGGATTAACGACTGAATCAGTTTTGCTACCGCAGACTAGCATCGGCATAGAAACACCTCCCTTGGGTAAATAAACCAGTTTAAAGAGAGAATGGGGTGAAGGCGATCGCTCTAAATCTTTATCTAAAGCGGTCATTAACTTCTTAGTAGCGTGACATGGTTGTTTACCAAAGAGACTGCGAACAGTGTTGGCTAGAACTTGCTCACGGCTAATTGTAAACATTTGGCGTTGAACGTAATAATGAGCGTGCCAAGTGTTGGCTGGTTGAGAAGCTACAGCCAGGAGAGTCAGCGATCGCACCTTTTCAGGATAACGTCTGGCAAAAGTTAATGCGATCGCACCACTAATCCCATGACCACCTAAATGCACCGCATCCGGGTAAGAATCTAAAAACTCATGGAGCAACAGCACAGCTTCATCCACAGAACTAGCCTCATCCCTAGTTTGTTGATATTCCCACTGAGCGATTTGCAAATATCCAGACAGGTGTTGAAGTAAAGGTTGATCAAAACGCTTCAACGCCGGACTAGCATTTAACCAAAGAACATCGAATAAATCAGACATAATTAACCTTAATAGCGTTGATTTAGAAATTACAAATTAAACAGCCACGGCATCATCCATCTAGTGAAAATTAAATCTGCTTGATTTGAGAACCTTGTAGAGACGTTCCATGGAACGTCTCTAGATTCTTTCCTTCCAGATGTCTAATGCCGTGACATCTATTATCTACAAACCAAATTCTGTCTTCAACTGTGCAACCCAAGCCTTAATACGCTCATCTGTCAGGTCAGATTGATTATCATCATCAAGAGCTAGACCACAAAACTTACCATTCCGCACAGCTTTAGACTCGCTAAAATCATACCCCTCAGTGGGCCAATAGCCCACAGTTTTACCTCCCTGTTGGGCAATCTTTTCTTCCAAAATCCCGATAGCATCTTGGAAATTATCACCATAGCCAAGCTGGTCTCCCGTACCAAAATAAGCCACCGTTTTACCGCTAAAATCAAAATCATCTAAGTCAGGATAAACACCTTCCCAATCGCTTTGAAGTTCCCCAATATTCCAAGTAGGACAACCAATAATCAGACATTCATACTCATCAAAATCAGCAACTTCAGCCTGAGCCATATCGTGTAATGTCACCACATCACCGCCAAAAGCATCCCGAATCATTTCAGCAGCAGATTCAGTTTTGCCAGTTTGAGTACCGTAGAACAAACCAATTTTTTTCGACATTTTGACACCTAATAAATAGTTTTAACTTGATTTCCAGAAATGAGACTTGCTCAATCTCCAACCCCTACAGAAAAGAAACTGAAAATACATACATTGTGGGGTGGGCATCTTGCCCGCCCTAAATATTTAAGAACCACAGAGGCGCAGAGTACACAGAGTCATGAGAGTTTTTTGTGTAAATCTTAGCTAGTTAAAAAACAAACTACTATTAGCTAAGACCAAGAAAGCAAATAAAGCTCCGCCACAACTGCCAACAGTCCATCCAGCATTAAATTCACTCCAAGACTTACCCGTTTTCATATTTTCTGGTAACTCACCCGAAGCAGGTTTACCATCTGAGAAAGATGTGCTGCCATAGAGCCACAAACAAATAGACAAAATCAATAACAAACCAATGGTGGCTAATAAACCCGCTTGACTTGCCAACTCAGTATTCCGCAGAGGACCGAGTTTCACAAAAGGCCCCAGTAAAAAGTAACCATGTGCCATGCCAATTTCTAAACCCCGTGAAAAAGGTGACAAACCAGGACGGTAAATTGGCAGATATTTCAAAAAGTTCAGCGTGATATCAGAAGCATTTACAGGAGTATCAAAATTACCCATTTCTGGCATACCAGAATAGTTGACAACTCCCTGCTCAAAATTCAATCCCGCCGCGATCACACGTACTCTCAAAGCGTGCCAGATATGACCAACTAAAAATACCACCGCCAAAGCCAAGTGGCTAGTTGCCAACCAAGTGCGAACTGTGACAACTCCCGATGCAGTTGTAGTCCATCCCAAAGAACCATAGAACACTGTGGGATAAACCGTATCATTCACAGTTACAAAGTAAGCGGCAAAAAATCCCATGTAGGCTAAAGCGCCTAAACTGTAGCACAAGTAAGCCTCACCAGACCAAAACAATACCTGTTTAGCCCAGTTAAAAGGCTTGGTGAAAATGTGCCAAAATCCCCCACAAATGCAGAGTATCCCTACCCAGATATGGCCACCAATCACATCTTCTAGGTTATTTACAGCCGCCATTCCCTGACTACCAAATAAACCAAAGAGATAGCCAAATATCCGCCCAGGGTTGAGGGTTGGTTCTGTAATTACTCTTACAGATGCCACTTCAGGGTCATAAATACCACCCCAAAACAACGCCTTCGCCACCAATAACCAAGCACCAACACCTAATAACAGGAGATGAATACCGATAATGGTGGTCATTTTGTCTTCATCTTCCCAGTCGTAGCCAAAGAACCCAGAGAAGGTTTTATTCTCTGGTAAAACTTCCGGCCCCAAAAGAGCATGATAAATACCGCCCGCACCCAGAACGGCAGAACTGATTAAATGCAAAACACCAATGACAAAATAGGGATAGGTATCAATAATTTGTCCGCCGTTACCCACACCAAACCCCAAAGTTGCCAAATGAGGTAATAAAATTAACCCCTGTTCATACATGGGTCGGGAAACATCGTATTTAGTGATTTCAAACAAAGTTATTGCCCCAGCCCAAAGGACAATTAAACCTGCATGGGCAACATGAGCGCCCAAAAGCTTACCCGACATATCAATAAATCGGGAATTACCTGCCCACCAACCAGATTTTGGCTGAGTTATAGTTGCAGTTGCCATTGTTACATTACCTCCCCACGAGTTGAACGCACAACCTGACCTTGACGAAAGTCAAATCCAGCAGCGCGGAGGGCGTGCCAGAGATGTCCTTGCAGAAAGAAGAAACCCAACCAAAAATGAGCATTTGCTAACCAAACGCGAGCCGATAATAAATCTCCACTCTCGAAGTAGGGGAAGCGGTCAAACCCAATATTCAAAGCTGGTCCGTAAAACTCCACTGGGTAAGCCAGAGTATTCACAGACACAAAATAGGCAGCAATTACACTCATTAAAGCTAAAGCCCCCAAACTGTAAGCAAGGTATGCTTCACCCGACCAAACAAACAGCTTTTTAGCCCAAGCAAAAGGTTGAGTTGTAATGTGCCAGATACCCCCGGAGATACAGAGAATACTTACCCAAATATGACCACCAACTAAATCTTCTAAATTATTGACTCCAGCTATCCAGTGTCTACCGCCACCACCAAAGAGGTAGCCAAAAATTACAATAGAGTTCCAAGTGGGGTGAGAAATGACTCGCACCTCTCCTAAATTGGCATCATACAAGCCACCAAAAAACATAGCTTTGGCAACCAGTAAGGCAGCACCTAAACCCAGTAATACTAGGTGAATGCCCAGAATTGTCGTCATTTTGTTGGCATCCTCCCAGCGATAGGCGAAGAAGGAAAATTTTTGTTCTAAGATAGCGGGGCCACGG
This sequence comes from Nodularia chucula CCY0103, assembly GCF_963923915.1. NCBI lineage: Bacteria > Bacillati > Cyanobacteriota > Cyanophyceae > Nostocales > Nodulariaceae > Nodularia > Nodularia chucula. The sequence goes on from NZ_CAWUOL010000041.1 coordinate 23,450, forward strand.
AGAGCATGAAAAATGCCACCCAATCCTAGAAAGGCGGAGCTAATTAGGTGTATGACCCCGATAGCAAAGTAGGGAGAGGTATCTAACACCTGTCCACCGCTACCTACACCCCAGCCGAGAGTTGCTAAATGGGGTAATAAAATCAAACCCTGCTCATACATTGGTTGTGAAGGGTCGAAGTGGGCGAGTTCAAATAGGGTTGTTGCACCTGCCCACAAAACGATTAACCCCGCATGAGCCACGTGAGCGCCTAAAAGTCTTCCTGAGAGTTCTGTTAACCGGGCATTCCCAGACCACCAGGGAATTGAACCCGAAGTTTTAACAGTCATGCTGGTCATGACATCGGCTCCTAAGAATTTTTACTAACTGCTGAGATGAATATTCAATTTAATGACTATCTATCTCAATAAGCTTGATAGACATATTATCAGATTTATTGAGAGTATTTATCACTAATTTTTTATAAAGTTTTGTAAAACTCTAGGGGTGAAAATAGCTTAAATGCCTGTTTTTAATAGGCTTTAACCATATTTATAGGTAGTAAAATCAATAAAAATAAGTTTTTTTTATTAAAAGGTGCTAGTAAATCTCAATAAACTTGTGATACAGTGGAAGCTAATTACACAATGTAAATAAACCTTCCGCATTTATTCGGCTGAATCCTGTTTTGAGAATTTGTGATCCTAAAATAGGAATTGAGCCTTTTTTTGTATGCTACAGAGACTTTTAAAATTCTGACTCTCTGTGTTCCCTGTGTCTCTGTGGTTCAAAAAGTATTTTATTTAACTACGCCAGACGCAGATAACAGGGTGGAAACAGGAATTTTACCCATCTTAATTTTCTAAATTAAGCAGCGTTGTAACCAAGGGTCTAAAGCCTGTCTATCCCTGCATAGAAATTAAGTGTAAAAGTTAAAAAGGGGGATTACAGCGATTTTAAGCTAAATGAACCGCATATTTATATTGAGCTACTTACGCTAATACCTATCAGTTTTAAGCGTTCGCTCTAGCGTACCGGAGAGTGTCAAACTTGGATCAACCATTTGACACTCCCCGCCATAAATCGACGGGGATTCTTGGTTCAACGAAACCACTTAACCTAGAGTCCTTGCGTCATCTAGACCAGAGGTGGGATTCTCCCCAAGCGTTAATTCGGGTATGCCCTACCCTATTTGCATTAGTGCAAGTCCTGTTTTGTTTGAAACAATTTGTTTCAAAATGCTGATTCGTCTAGTCCCTATAAATCTTTTACCTACTGCTAGGAGGAAACTAGAATAATGCAGTAGAACCGCATAGATGAGGCAGTGCGGTCTTGGGGTTTCCCCAATTAGAGCAACTGCCGTTTAATTATCAAGGTTCAGTGCTTTGTCTTTCGACGGCTAGGTTTTTTAAGTGGTTGATTACCTTTCCACTACAATTACTATAGCAGCATACTGGTACAATAATGAATTAAAAGCCGTCGTAGAACGACGGGGAACCTCAAACCCAATTTTTCGGTAAGTTGGCTTGTTCTTGTAACCAGGGATCTACAGGCTGTCCATCTTTGCGACGTAGTTCAATTTCTATTGCTATAACTTCTTGAGAACCAGGAGCAGCAGGGTTTTGATGAAAAATAATGTCATAATCTAGTGGATTATGTTTGCGTTCTTTCAACCAGTCCTGTACTTTGGTAGTAGCAAAAAATGATTGCCCTTGAGCAAACATTCGAGTAATCTGCATTTGGAGTGTGTAAGGATTGATACGACCCATTTTTTATTCCCTTTTTTTCAGTATATTTGACTATAGTAACAACTCAAGTGGTTAGGAAACAAACAGAGAAAAAACCTTGATAATTAGGGAGTTTGCAGTCTGTTCCTGGCTAGATCATAGTTGATTTTAAAGCGAGTTTCAAAAACGTCAAAGTACGGTAAACTGCAATACTCAACATATTATGTGTTGGTTACAATAAAGTGAGAAACAAATTTGAGAGGATACCAGTATGGAAGTTAAATATGATCCCGATAAGCGTAAATTACTGTCATCTCTGTCTCATGGGGCAATTTTTTTTAGTACAATAGTGTTATCTATTGGCGTTCCTATTGTCATTAGCTTAATTTCTGATGACCCAGTTGTGAAAACTAATGCTAAGGAATCGATTAATTTTCACTTTAATGTTTGGTTCTGGGAAACTGTAATTGGTATTCCCATTGCTGTTCTATCTTTTCTGACCTTTGGAATAGGGGGAATCTTATTCTTCCCTGTGGTTGCATTGGGTTTTGCAATACACTGGGGATTGACTATTTGGGCGCTGTTCCACTGTTTAACTAACGCGGATGAACCATTCCGTTATCCCTTCATTTTTAGACTTGTGTAATTGGGTGATGCTTTAATGTTGGCATTTTGTTGACTGGTAAGGTATGGTTTTTGGTCGATAGCACAGGGCGCAAGCAGAATATCTGTTTTATATTCTGTAATGCGCTCTTACCAATTAATTCACATCTGTGTATAGCCTGATGGTATGGCACATTATAGCGATCGCCCTGGTGGTAGTCCAGCATTTGATATCCTGTATTTTGGATCATTGGCTGAATACCCCACATTCATTCTCACAAAAATTTTGGGAATAATAAGCTACAGAGAGGTATTCAGTTTTCTATTTTCTGGGAAAATCTACACACTAAGGGTAGCTGGGCTTCCCTGAATGGAGGCAAAAAAGCAATGAAACCCTAACTAGAAAATTTATTGTTAGTAAATTTACCAAGACACCAGGATCAGGACAATGATCAGTTTAATTGATGGGTATAAATTACGAGAAAAACTTTACCAGGGTTCCAAAACGCAAATCTATCGTGCTGTGCGATCGCTAGATCAACAAGCAGTGGTTATTAAACTTTTACAACAAGAATATCCCAGCTTCACCGAACTATTGCAATTTCGTAACCAGTACACCATCGCCAAGAATCTCAATATCTCTGGTGTCATCTATCCCTACAGTCTAGAAACCTGTGGTAATAGTTATGCTTTAGTCATGGAAGATTTTGGGGGAATTTCCCTCAGAGAGTATACCAAAAATCAGCCCCTCGAACTACAAGATTTCTTTGACATCGCTCTGCAAATAGTCGATATTCTCCAAGGACTATATAAACATCGAATTATTCATAAAGATATTAAACCAGCCAATATTTTAATTAATCCTGAAACTAAACAAATTAAATTAATTGATTTTAGCATTGCTTCCCTACTACCTAGAGAAACTCAAGAAATCAAAAGTCCCAATGTTTTAGAAGGAACCCTAGCTTATTTATCCCCAGAACAAAGCGGACGGATGAATCGGGGCATAGATTACCGTAGTGATTTCTATACCTTGGGGGTGACTTTCTATGAATTATTGACTGGGCAATTACCATTTTTATCAGATGTGCCAATGGAATTGATCCATTGTCATATTGCTAAAATACCACCTACAATTAAAAGTCAAAAAATCCCTCAAGTCTTGGATAATATCATTCAGAAATTGATGGCAAAAAATGCCGAAGATCGCTATCAAAGTGCATTAGGTATTAAGTATGATTTGGAAAAATGCCAGCTACAACTACAGGAAATAGGTGGAATTGGAGACTTTCCCATTGCCCAACAGGATATATGCGATCGCTTGATGATTCCTGAGAAATTATATGGTAGAGAAGCCGAAATACAAACCCTAATTGCAGCATTTGACCGCGTTAGTCTGGGTACTACAGAAATGATGCTAGTAACTGGATTTTCCGGTATTGGCAAAACCGCAGTGATTAACGAAGTTCATAAACCCATCGTGCGACAACGTGGTTATTTCATCAAAGGAAAATTTGACCAATTTAATCGTAATATTCCCTTTAGTGGTTTTGTACAAGCATTCCGTGATTTAATCAGACAGTTATTAACAGAAAATGACCAACAACTAAAACAATGGCAAAATAAAATTCTCTCAGCATTAGGAGAAAATGCACAAGTTATAATTCAAGTCATTCCCGAATTAGAAAAAATTATTGGCGCACAACCCCCCGCACCAAAATTATTGGGGACTGCGGCACAAACTAGATTTAATTTACTATTTCAAAAATTTGTTCAGGTATTTACTGCCAAAGAACATCCACTAGTAATATTTTTAGATGATTTGCAATGGGTAGATTCAGCTTCATTGCGACTTATGCAATTATTAATGGATGAATCTCATCAGGGTTATTTATTATTATTAGCAGCTTATCGAGATAATGAAGTATCATCCACCCATCCTTTGATGATGGCTTTAAATAATATTCAGGAAGCAGGCGCATATATTCAGAAAATTCATCTCACAAATCTCAGTTCTTCCCAGCTAAATCAATTAGTAGCTGAAACATTAGTTTGTCCAGAAGATTTGGCATGGAATCTCTCCAAATTAGTTTATCAAAAAACTGAAGGTAATCCATTTTTTACCACTCAGTTTATTAAGTCATTATATCAAGATGGGTTGATTCAATTTAATTGGGATTTAGGCTGTTGGCAGTGTGACATTACACAAATAAATCAGCAGGCGGTTACTGATAATATTGTTGATTTCATGACAATACAATTAGAAAAATTACCTGAATCAACCCAAAATATCTTACAGTTAGCAGCTTGTATTGGCAACCAGTTTGATTTAGCAACCTTGGCAATTGTTTCAGAATTATCAGAAATCGAAGTATCGGCTGATTTATGGAAAGCGTTAGAAGAAGGCTTGGTCTTACCTACTGGCGATATCTATAAATTCTTTCAACACACTGACCAAGATGCTCAAATCAACGCATCTAATACCAATTCTACCCCCGTTGCTATCTATAAATTTTTGCACGATCGCGTGCAACAAGCAGCTTATGCCTTAATACCAGATGACCAGAAAGAAATTACTCACCTAAAGTTAGGTCAGTTACTATTAAATAATATTTCTGCCAGTAAAAAAGAAGAAAAAATATTTCAACTTGTGAGTCAGTTAAACGTGGGTTACAAGTTGATTAATCAACAAAATAAGCGAGAGCAATTAGCTGAATTAAATCTGTTAGCGGGAAAGAAAGCTATGGCTTCCACCGCCTACACTGCCGCCGTACAGTACCTCATGCTAGGTATAGAAATGTTAGCAGCAGATAGCTGGCAAAGTCAGTATCAACTAACTCTAGAATTATATGAAGTAGCAGCAACAGCAGAATATTTAAACACTAACTTTCAACAAGCAATCAATCTTACAGACCAGATTTTGGCACAAACCAGCCAAATATTAGACACAATTAAAGCTTATGAACTAAAAGTTCAGGTTTATATTGCTCAAGATCATCAGGTTAAAGCCATTGAAACAGGGTTAAAAGCCTTAGAACAATTAAAAATTTCCTTGATATCATCTGAAGAACAGGAACATACTTTAGCTCAAATACTACATTTAGCAGACTTAGATAATATTCCAGAAATGACCAATCCGGAATCCTTAGCTGCACTCAGGTTGCTGATGAGCATCACACCTCCTATTCATCATGTCAAACCAGAAATGTTTCCATCTGTCACCTTCACCATGCTGCATCTCTGTGGAAAAGAAGGAATTTCACCAGTGTCTGCTTTTGCCTATGGCAACTATAGTGTATTACTTTGTACTGCTAGGAAAGATGTTGACACTGCATATCACTATGGTCAGATATCTTTAAGGCTAGTAGAGAAATACCATAGCCAAGAAATTAGCTCGAAAGTTTATATGATTTTTGGTGTATTTGTCTGTGCTTATAAAGAGCATGGTTCCAATACCCTGAAATTTTTACGAGACAGTATACAATGTGGATTAGAAGGTGGCGATATTGAACACGCGAGCTATTCCATGATGGCGGAGTGTAGCCATTTATTCCTAATTGGAGAAAACTTAAATACTGTTGAAGAAAGACAAGCACAATGTATTGACCTACTCTTAAAACTCAAACAAAAGCATTGCCTTGATTATGCCAAAATTTGGCGGCAAGTCACCTTAAATTTACTCGGATGCTGCACTGATCCATATCAACTAATTGGTGTTGATTTTGATGAAACAGAAATTTTACCCCATCTCCAAAACACCCATAATCATCAATCGCTATTTGCTTTCTATTTTGCTAAAGTATTTATCTTTTATACTTTTGGTCAATATGAAAAGGCTCTAACCAGTGCCGAAAAAGCTACGGAATATATTCATGGAGCCTTTGGTATACTACCAGTTGTGGCACATAATTTTTACTATTCTTTGTGCTTATTAGCTGAGTATAATGGCGAGAATGAAAAATTAGCGCAAGTAGTTAGCAACCAAAAGTTAATGCAAGTATGGGCTAGATATGCTGCTGTTAATTTTCAGCACAAGTATGATTTAATTGAGGCAGAAATAGCACGGGTAATGGGAGATCATCTCCAGGCTATAGAATATTACGATCGCGCCATTGCTGGAGCCAAAAAACATGAATATCTCTCAGAAGAAGCCCTCAGTAATGAGTTAGCAGCTAAATTTTACCTGGAATGGGGTAAAGAAAAGTTAGCCCCCGGATATATGCAAGAGGCTTACTATTGCTACGCGCGATGGGGAGCAAAAGCCAAAATTGATCACCTAGAAAAGCAATATTCCCAACTACTGCAACCAATTGTACAACAGCGTCGCCTCAATATTAATGCGCTAGAAACCATATCCCATCACAGCCTAATTAGTTACAAAACTCGAACATCAGCACCATCTTCTAGTTCTAGTAATTCCAATCCTTTCCATCATCTCGACCTAGCTACTATCCTCAAAGCTTCTCAGGTGTTATCGAGGGAAATTGACTTAGATAGTTTGATTACTACTTTAACGCAGGTGCTGTTGCAAAATTCTGGAGCCGAGAAAGTTGCCTTAATTTTACCAGAGGAAAATACTTGGGTAGTGACGGCGATCGCTACTATGGCAGATGTGGAAACAGGAACACCCATTCCTTTAAAACAAATCCCCTTAGATAGCAGTACAGAAGTTCCTTGTAAGTTGATTTATGCAGTCAGACAAACTGGAGAATCTATCCTAATTGATGATATCAGTAAAGATATTAATTGGGCAGGAGATGCATATATTGTGACATATCAACCCAAAAGTGTTCTGTGTACTCCAATTTTAAATCAAGGTAAATTAATTGGGATTTTATATTTAGAAAATCGCCTAGTTACCGGAGCATTTACTAACGATCGCCTCACCATTCTCAACTTTCTTTCTTCTCAAGCCGCAATATCTCTAGAAAATTCCCGACTTTATCAAAAATCACAACAAACCCTGCAAGAGTTACAACAAGCCCAATTACAAATAGTTCAAAGTGAGAAAATGTCCGCACTGGGTAACTTAGTTGCTGGTGTTGCTCATGAAATGAATAATCCCCTGGGTTTTATGGCGGCCAGTCTCAAACAAACTAAACCCACCGTTGCAGATGTTGTCGAACACTTGAGAATATATCAACAAACTTTTACCAATCCCACTGATGAAATTCTGGATCATGCCGAAGAAATAGACTTAGATTATATCCTAGAAGATTTGCCGAAAGTATTTGATTCTATGGTCATAGCCTGCGACAGATTAAAACATATCAGTACTAGTCTGCGGACTTTTTCCCGTGCTGATAAAGATTATAAAGTATATTTTAATATACATGAAGGCATAGATAGTACAATTTTAATTCTGAAACATCGCCTCAAGGCTAATGAGCAGCGTCCAGCTATTGCAGTCATTACTAACTATGCAGAATTGCCATTAATTGAGTGCTTTCCTGGTCAAATAAATCAGGTATTTATGAATGTTATAGCTAATGCTATTGATGCCTTGGAAGAATCGAATATAGGGCGGAGCTTTGCAGAGATAGAGGCTAAATCTAACCAAATTACCATCACAACTACCCTAGAAACTAATCAAGTTAGAATTACCATTGCTGACAATGCTAAAGGGATGAGTGAAGCAGTACAAGCCAAAATATTTGACCACTTATTTACTACAAAGGCAGTAGGTAAAGGTACAGGGTTGGGATTAGCGATCGCCAGGCAAATTATTGTAGAAAAGCACGGTGGTACAATTGATATCAAATCCGCACTGGATCAAGGAACTGAATTTGCTATTTGTATTCCTATCCATCCCTAAATCACTTCTGCTGCAAAAATCTCTATGACTTTTGATGGTGTTGCTTTTGCATAAACTCATTCAATAGTATGAGGACAAACAGGCAATAACTATTTATATTGATTACTAAGAGATTCTATAAAAACTCAGAGGTAAGTATAATGGTTCTTCACAGGCTAACAGATTTTGATCCTAACTACCATGAAAGTTTTGAAGGTAATGATATCAAAGGATTAGGTGTCTATACAGATGTATCTAATAAAGAAAAAATTGGCACTGTTAGCGATGTTTTAGTTGATGAAGAAGGACATTTCCGCTATTTGGTTGTTGATTTAGGGTTTTGGATATTTGGTAAAAAAGTGTTATTACCCGTAGGACGTTCTCGCATCGATCATGAAGCTAATCGGGTTTACGCCCTTGGTATGACCAAAGAACAAGCGGAAGATTTACCAGAATTTGACGAAGGTAGAATACTGGACTACGAATATGAAGAACAGGTAAGGGGAATTTATCGTGACAGTAAGTATGGTAATCAACCCATAGCAGCATCAAAACCAAGTCAAAGTCCTGAAACTTATAGTTACGAACATGAGCCTTCTTTATACAACCTCAATCAGGAAAATCATCAAACTCTGCGATTGTATGAAGAACGCTTAATTGCTAATAAAAGACGCGAAAAAACTGGAGAAGTTTCAATTGGTAAGCACTTTGAAACTAGAACTGCAAATGTTTCAGTCCCAATATCAAAAGAACACGTTGTGATTTCCCGTGTGACTCCAGAAGATAAGGGTAGAGTGGTTTCCCCTAATGAAGCTAATTTCCGTGAAGGTGAAGTTGCTCGTGTAGAAATCTATGAAGAAACCCCTGAAGTTCGCAAAGAAGCTTTTGTCCGGGAAGAAGTGAGAGTTCAAAAGGTTGTAGAGCAAGAAATGGTTGAGACTGAAGGAACTGTACGCCGGGAAGAGTTAGATGTAAATGCTGGTAATTTACCAATTGAAGAAAAGTAGGTAGGGCCTGCTGTTTTAAAGCAGGACTTACGCAGATTCGAGGTTTTCTTGGCGGTGAGATAAATCAAGATTTTTGGTAATTGTTGCGTAAGTCCTGTATATATAGGACTCCTATTTGATTTCCCACTCCCCACTCCCCACTCCGTACTCCCCACTCCCCACCTAAGTAAATTAAAAAATCAAGGGGATTACTATGGTTATGAATAGCCAACCAATGGCCAATAATTTTAAGTCAGCCAAAAATAGGGCAAATATCCAGCAAATTCTGGAGAATTTAAAAAATAAAGTCCGAGATTTTTATGTCCTGGATAGGCAAGGTGAAATTATAGGTAAGGTTAAAGACTTAATTCTAGATGCTAATCGTCGGCTGAATTTAGTCATATCTGAACAAGAAAATCACAAAGATAGCAATAATTTCTTAGCTGATGAGCGGTCACACCGTTTGGTTTTATTATTGAGTCAAAAAATCAACAAAATAAATAATCATGACCAATGTATTCTCCTGGATTTAGATAAATCGGAAGTAGAGCGTATGCCTGAATATTTAGCAACAACACCAAATACTGAAATAACTATGGATCAATTAACTGATGCAAATACTAATAAGCAAATACTGAATACTGAAATGGCATCAGCTAATGTGCGAAAAGTAGAAAATGAAATTGTTGTAGCTTTAATAGAAGAACGGCTAATAGCGGGTCACAATCAACGTAAAGTTGGTGAGGTGATTATTCGCAAGGAAATTGAAACTCGCATGGTACAAGTCCCTGTACGCCGAGAAAAGTTGATTATAGAGCAAGTGGGTTCAGAGAATAAACAACTTGCAGAAATTGACTTAAGTCAAGGCGATATTTCCGGTATTGAGTTGATGACTAGAGAAACACCATTAGGGACAATTTTGGACGGTCATTTGAAAGTGACGGGTGAATTTTGCTCACCGAAAATTGCTAGTTTACTGTTAAATGCGATCGCACTAGAACAAAATCACGGCTGTCAGCAGATCAAGATCACAATTAGTGTGAAAGATGAATCACTGCAAAATAAATATCAACAGTGGTTTGATCGCTGCTCCAAAGATTAAACATAAAAAATGTAACCTGGGTTGTATAGCTTGGCGCAGACACATAAAAATTGATATTACCAGTGGCTTTATGGGAATAATATCTATAAAGCAAAAATAAGTTGGTAATATGAGGTAAGCATCAATGACAATTGCCAAGCCTAGCCCGGTAATTCTGGGGTACAAAATTACATCTCAACTGTACGCAGGCTACAAAACCTTGGTATATCGGGCTATCCGAGAGCAAGATCAACTTCCAGTAGTAATTAAGTTGCTTACCTCTGAATATCCCAGTTTTAACGAATTACTACAATTTCGTAATCAATATACTATTAGTAAAAATCTTAATATTCCCGGTGTCATTCACCCTATATCACTAGATTTTTTCGGTAATTCTTATATTTTAGTGATGGAAGATGCTGGGTTAATTTCTCTGGTGGAATATATTAAAAAAATAAAGATATCCCTGGGGGATTTTTTCACAATTGCTATCCAATTAACTCAGATTATTGATAGTTTAATTATAAATCATATTATTCATAAAGATATTAAACCTGCTAATATTCTCATTCATCCGGAAACGAAAGAAATTAAAATCATTGATTTTAGTATTGCTTCCTTATTGCCGAAAGAAACCCAAGAAATCCAAAATCCTCATGTTTTAGAAGGAACACTGGCTTATATTTCGCCAGAACAAACTGGCAGGATGAACAGAGGTATAGATTACCGCAGTGATTTTTATTCTCTGGGTGTAACTTTGTATGAACTATTAGCTGGAGAGTTACCATTTATTTCTGATGATCCGATGGAGTTAGTCCATTGTCATATTGCGAAAATGCCGAGGGACTTGGTTAATAGAACAGGGATTCCGGCGGTAGTGGCAGATATTGTCATGAAATTAATGGCGAAAAATGCCGAGGACAGATATCAGAGTGCTTTGGGATTAAAGTACGATTTAGAAAAATGTCGAGATGAATTAAGCAATACTGGAAAAATTACTGATTTTAAAATTGGTACGCGGGATTTGTGCGATCGCTTTCTCATTCCAGAAAAACTTTATGGACGCACAGCAGAAGTTGAGATGTTGCTGGCTGCTTGCGAACGGGTATCTCAGGGACAAACTGAAATCATGCTAGTGGCTGGTTTTTCAGGTATTGGTAAAACCGCAGTGGTTAACGAAATCCACAAGCCTATTACCCGTCAGAAAGGGTATTTTATTAAAGGTAAATTTGAGCAATTTAATCTCAATATCCCCTTCTCTGCGTTTGTACAAGCCCTGCGGGATTTAATCGGGCAATTATTATCAGCATCTGATGCAGAATTAAGTCAGTGGCGAGGTAAAATCCGGGAATCAGTGGGAGAAAATGGACAAGTTCTGATTGAGGTAATTCCTGAACTGGAAAGAATTATCGGCGCACAACCCCCTGTAACTGAACTATCGGGAACAGCAGCACAAAATCGGTTTAACTTATTATTTCAAAAGTTTATTGGGATATTTGCCACAGCAGAACATCCTTTAATCATATTCCTGGATGACTTACAGTGGGCAGATTTAGCTTCTCTCAAGTTGATGGAACTGCTGATCAGAGAACAGAATTATTTACTGTTATTAGGGGCTTATCGAGATAATGAGGTAGAACCAACTCACCCATTTATGTTGATGGTGGAGGAAGTGAAAAAAACAGGTAACACTGTGAATACCATGACCTTGCTTCCTCTCACCTTGGGTGATACAAATCAGTTAGTGGCCGATACGTTAAATTGTACGACAGAGCGATCGCATCCCCTCACAGAATTAATTGATCGCAAAACCCAAGGTAATCCCTTTTTTATTACCCAGTTTCTCAAAGCCTTGTATGAAAACGGACAAATTACTTTTAATCGTGATCAAGGATATTGGGAATGTAATATTGCTCAAATCAAAGCCCTGTCTCTCACAGATAATGTGGTGGAATTTATGGGTAAGCAGTTACAGAAATTACCCCAGAAAACACAAAAAGTATTAAAGTTAGCAGCTTGTATTGGTAACAAATTTGATTTAGCCACTTTAGCCATTATTTCGCAAGAATCAGCAGAGGAAACGGCAACGAATTTATGGATAAGTTTACAGGCAGGATTGATTTTACCCCAAAGTCAAGTTTATAAATTTTATCAAAACCATGAACAGGTAAATAGAAATATTGACAACATAGAAAATCTTACCTATCGGTTTCTACACGATCGCGTCCAGCAAGCTGCCTATTCTCTCATCCCCACTGCGGAAAAACAAACAACTCATCTCACTATCGGCAAACTTTTACTCCAGCAGACTCCCAAAGCAGAACTAGAAACCAAAATTTTTGATCTAGTTAATCAATTTCAAGTAGGTGTGGATTTAATCACAGATCCCCAAGAGCAGAAAAAACTCGCGGAATTGAATTTAATCGCTGGACGGAGAGCCAAAAAAGCTACAGCTTATGCAGCAGCAGTGAAATATTACACTACAGCCAGAAGATTATTAGCAAACTACAGTTGGCAAGATTTCTATGATTTAAAACTAGCAATCTACACAGAAGCCACTGAACTTGCTTATCTCAGCACTGATTTTAAGCAGATGACACAGCTGGCTGAGATAGTGCTGGCAGAAATCACAGATATTTTAGATGCTGTACCTATTTATGAAATCAAAATTCAAGCTTGCACTGCTCAAAATCAGATGCAATTGGGACTAGATATGGCTTTTGCCATTCTCCATGAATTGGGTATAGATTTACCTAGCCAACCCACCAATGAAGATGGCGCAAAGGCACTAGAGATAACTCAATTACTATTGGCAGAAAAAACCCCCTCAGAATTATTCAATCTGCCGCCGATGACAGATACCCGTGTGCAAGGGATTATCCGCATTTTATCCAGCTTATTTGGCATTGCCTATAATGGTTTTCCGCAGATATTACCCTTAATTGTCTGTCAGCAGGTTAACTTATCTATTGAGTATGGTAATACGGCGCTCTCGGCTTTTGCTTATGCCAGCTATGGTTTAATTCTCAAAGCTTTTACTGGTGGTGTGAAAACCAGCTATGAATTTGGGCAACTTGGTTTAGATTTGATCGAGAAGTTATCCGCCCCAGAATTACGCGCCAAGGTTCAAACCATTTTTAATAATTTTATCAGACACTGGCAAGATCCCCTAGAGATCACACTTGCATCGTCATTAGAAGGCTACCAAAGTGGCTTGGCAACGGGAGATATAGAATGGGCTGTGTGGTGTGTATTAGGCTATGTTTTCCATGCTTACTGCGGTGGTAAAGAACTGACAGGATTAGCGGAACAATTAGCTAAATACGGCATGGCCAGCGCCAAACTCCAGCAAACCACAGGACTCAATTATCAAAAATCCTATCACCAAGCAGTTTTAAATTTATTGGGTCGTAGCGAAATTCCCCATCGCTTATTGGGTAATGTCTACAATGAGGAAGTCATGTTACCCCAACATCTGACGGTAAATGATCGCCCTGGTGTTTATCACGTTAAAATTAACACATTAATTCTGGCCTACCTCTTCGGTGAGTATGAGCAGGCTATAGTAGCGGCGAAAATGGCAGAAGAGTATTTAGACGGGGTTCCAGGGTTATTTGTCAGTGTTTTACTACCGTTTTACGATGCTTTAACTCACTTAAAAGTCTACAAGCAACTGTCTCCAGAGGCTGCATCTGTGAGTTGGCAACGGGTCGAAAGCCATCAGGTACAACTCCAGCAATGGGCAGTATCGTCTCCCTGTAATCATTTACACAAATTTAACCTAGTAGAAGCCGAGCGTTGCCGTGTCTTGGGTAAACTGTACCCAGCTATAGAAATGTATGATTTGGCGATCGCAGGGGCTAAAGAAAATGGTTTCATCCAAGAAGAGGCTTTAGCGAACGAACTCGCTGCTAACTTTTATTTACACTGGGGTAAAGAAAAAGTCGCTGCCGGCTATATGCAAGAGGCTTATTATTGTTATGCTCGTTGGGGAGCTAAGGCGAAAATAGATGATTTAGAACGTCGCTATCCTCGGTTACTGCGCCCGATTTTCCAGCAAGTAGGACGAGTTCTCACCTCATTGGAAACTCTAGGGGCGATCGCCACCCCCAATATTTCTATTCAAGCCTCGGCAACAGTTACCAAATCTTCTAGTTCTAACATTAATATGGCTCTAGATTTTGCCGCCATTCTCAAAGCGTCCCAAAGTCTTTCTAGTACCATAAAACTAGATGAGTTAATGAAACAACTAACTCAAATTATTTTGCAAAACTCCGGTGGCGATCGCTGTGCGTTAATTTTGCCGGATAGTGATGGTGAGTGGCAAGTGAAAGCGGTAGCTAATACCAAAACAACTAAACTTTGTTCCCAACCTTTAGAGGGTAATCTCAACCTACCGATGAAGCTGATTCAGTACGTCAAAAATACTCATGAGGTGGTAGTAATTGATGATTTGAAAACAAATTTGGCTGTGATTGATGAATATTTAATTAAACAACAACCAAGAAGTATACTATGTTTGCCAATTCTCAATCAAGGCAGCTTAATTGGCATCATGTATTTGCATAATAGCGCTGCTAGTGCTGTGTTTACGCGCGATCGCATTCTGATTGTCAACTTTCTTTGCACCCAATCAGCAATTTCTCTGGAAAATGCCCGATTGTATCAACAAGCTGAGAAAGCCTTACAAGATTTACAAGCAGCACAATTACAAATAGTTCAAAGTGAGAAAATGCTGGCTTTGGGTAACTTAGTGGCTGGTGTAGCCCATGAAATGAATAACCCATTGGCTTTTATAGCTGTGACTCTGCAACAAGTACAACCGCTTTTAGCAGACATCACAGAACATCTGCAACTATATCAAGCCACATTACCAGATCCAGGTGCAGAAATTCTCGACCATGCCGCAGAAATTGACTTGGATTATTGTCTAGGAGATGCGCCTAAAATGATTAATAGTATGATCATGGCTAGCGATCGCCTCAAAAGTATTAGCAACAGTCTCCGCACCTTTTCCCGTGCCGATCAAGATTATCCCGTACCATTTAATATCCATGAAGGTATTGATAGCACAATTCTCATTTTAAAACACCGCCTCAAAGCCAATGAACAGCGCCCCGCCATTCGAGTGATCACTGATTATGCTGATTTACCGCAAATTCAATGTTTTCCTGGGCAATTAAACCAGGTATTTATGAATATTCTCGCCAATGCCATTGATGCTTTAGAAGAATCGCAAATTGGACGCACCTTTGAAGAGCTTGAAGCTAATCCCCAGTATATTTTAATTAAAACATTTGTTGTCAATAATCAAGTTAAAATTGCCATTACTGATAATGGAATTGGCATGAATGAACAAGTTAAACAGCAAATATTTGACCATTTATTTACCACAAAAGCTGTAGGTAAAGGTACAGGATTAGGACTGGCGATCGCTCGTCAGATTATCATAGAAAAACATCATGGTTCACTCATAGTTAACTCTCAACTCAATGAAGGCACTCAATTTATCATCACCCTACCAGTTTTCAGTGGGTAATAGCTTTATACCTGTAACTCTATTCTGGGAGAGGGTACAGAATTTTTAATTGCAATTCCTGTGTAAATTCTGCATCTAAGTAGGGGGTGTAATCTACTTTATTCCTAACGCACTGATAATCTCATCCTGATTCACCACCTCAAATCCATTTTCAAACTACTTATGTTATAAATTCAAAGAATATATTTTCCGATGTCGTTACAGACACCCTGTATATGGTATTAACCTGTTAAAGTCCTATGCAGAAAATATACTTGACAAACTTAGTGGGAGTAAATCATGCTTGGTGGAATAATTAAGCGCTTGTATTACTTGCTGTTGACATATCCTATGAGATTGAATGGTTGGTTTTACAAAAACTTCAAATGTCCTCAAAGTGGATTAAAAGTTCACTTGGGGCCAGGTAAAATTAACTATATAGATAATTGGCTGAATGTTGATGCTAATTTAGTAACCGCTAAAGTTGATTTATGGTGTAATCTTTTAGACCCCTTACCATTTCGCAAAGGATCAGTAGATATTTTTTATTCACATCACGTGATAGAACATTTACCAGATTCTCATTTAATTGTTCACTTTCGACAAATGTTTGAGGCTTTACGTCCTGGAGGCGTTATCCGTGTTGGTGGACCACACCTGGGTAATGCTTGTCGCAAATATGTTGAGGGTGATCATCAATGGTTTACTCATTATCCAGACGATCGCAAGAGTATAGGCGGTAGATTCACTAACTTTATTTTTTGCCGAGGAGAACACGTAACAGCTTTCGATGAATCTTATTTAGCTGAAGTAGCTGAACAATGTGGTTTTGTGGATTTTTCATTTCCTTTACCTGTAAAAGAAACAAAGTTGGCAGAGGAGGGAATCACTGAAGCTGTTTTATCAAAAGAATATGAGTCTCGTTTTGATTGTCCCCACACGGTGATTTTAGAGGCTAGAAAACCTGAATAGTTGACACTCCCCACGATAAATCGACAGGGATTCTTGGTTCAACGAAACCACTTAACCTAGAGTCCTTGCGTCATCTAGACCAGAGGTGGGATT
>NZ_CAWUOL010000042.1:0-40024 GCF_963923915.1 Nodularia chucula CCY0103
TAAAACTACTATACCTGAATATGTAAAGTTTTGTAACGAGATTCAACATTTCTGCACATGAACATGATGGGGAAAGTTAGGTAAATTAGGAAAATGCTCGACATTATCCCAACGTTTCTTTAATTGAGTTTGAGATGGATTCATCCATTGATAACGGTAAGTTATTGTAATACATTTTTCATTTTCTACCTTAAAAAATTCAGCTACTTCTAAAAAATCTCCGTTATTTAAAGTTAGTCTGGCTCGAAAATACCCTTGTTCTGGGATAGCTCTTTCTTTAATAATTTCAATCTTGATAATTAAGTTATTATTATTTAATTTTGCTTTAATCTCTGTAATATATTGCTGAGAAATCATATTAAAGTTGAGATTTAAGAATATTTAATCGTTCTTGTAATGAATACCACATCTGATAAAAAGCACTCCATTCAACGAAATCTATTCCATCTCCTAATTCACCGGCTTTAAATTGTTGATAGAATTGTTCAGAGGATAATTGATATTCTTGTTCAAAAGTTTGTAAATCAATTTCTATTTCTTGAGTTTGTTCTTCAATGCTATTAATTTCTTCGACAATAATATTTCTTAAAGCTAAAACAAATCTATCACTATAAGCTCCTTGTTTAGAGAGAGTTTCTAGCACTTGTAATTGATTGAGGATTTTTTCTTGAGTTGTCATTTTGGTGCTTTCTTTTGATTGTTTAAAAAAAAATACTGATGAT
The DNA here is from genome assembly GCF_963923915.1 of Nodularia chucula CCY0103. Taxonomy (NCBI): domain Bacteria; kingdom Bacillati; phylum Cyanobacteriota; class Cyanophyceae; order Nostocales; family Nodulariaceae; genus Nodularia; species Nodularia chucula. The sequence continues at coordinate 723 of NZ_CAWUOL010000042.1, forward strand.
ACTATACAATGTACAGCATTTTCTAATCTGCTGAGATAGACCTGATTAATTCTTCTCTCTGCGCCCTCTGCGGTTCGATTTCAAAAAAAACAGCCACCTCCACGCGAGAAGCAGCTGTTTTTCAATTTATGTGACTATGGAGTATTAGTAATCGAAGTCACCGCCACCCATACCACCGCCACCAGCAGGAGCAGCATCTTTAGGCTCAGGCTTGTCAACAATGATACATTCGGTTGTCAACACCATACCAGCGATAGAAGCAGCGTTTTGCAGCGCAGAACGGGTTACTTTAGCAGGGTCAACAATACCAGCTTCTAACAAATCAACAAATTCGTTGGTTGCAGCGTTGTAGCCGATGTTGAAATCTTTCTCTTTCACACGTTCAGCAATTACAGCACCGTTCTGACCAGCGTTTTCAGCAATCCGCTTCAAAGGCGCAGGTAAAGCACGAACGACAATCAAAGCACCAATCAACTCTTCATCTTTGAGATTAGCTTTTGCCCAAGTTTCTAATTCAGGAGCAAGGTGAGCTAGAGTTGTACCACCGCCGGGAACAATCCCTTCTTCTACAGCAGCTTTGGTAGCGTTGATAGCGTCTTCTAGGCGTAGCTTCTTATCTTTCATTTCGGTTTCAGTGGCTGCACCCACTTTCACCACAGCTACACCACCAGAGAGTTTAGCCAGACGTTCTTGCAGCTTCTCTTTGTCGTAAGAAGATTCGGTTTCGTCCATCTGACGACGGATTTGTTCGCAACGAGCCTTCACAGGAGCTTCGTTACCTTCAGCAACAATTGTTGTTGTGTCCTTGGTAATGGTGACACGGCGAGCTTTACCCAGGCTTTCCAGCTTGGTATTTTCTAGCTTCAGACCTGCATCTTCTGTTACCAATGTACCACCAGTCAGAACAGCGATATCTTCTAGCATCGCTTTACGGCGATCGCCAAAACCAGGAGCTTTCACAGCCGCAACATTCAGTACACCACGCAAGCGGTTAACTACCAAAGTTGCTAAAGCTTCTTTTTCAATATCTTCGGCGATAATCACCAAAGGACGACCAGAACGAGCTACTTGCTCTAAAACTGGTACGAGGTCTTGTACCAAAGCAATCTTCTTATCGGTGATTAGCAGGAAAGGCTCATCAAAAACCGTTTCCATGCGTTCAGCATCGGTAGCGAAATAAGGAGAGATATAGCCTTTTTCAAAGCGCATCCCTTCGGTGATTTCTAGCTCGGTGGTCATAGATTTCCCTTCTTCTAGGGAAATTACGCCTTCTTTGCCTACTTTGTCCATTGCTTGGGCAATCATCTGACCGACTTCTTCGTCGTTACCAGCTGAAATCGCAGCAACTTGGGCAATGGATTTAGAATCTTCTACTGGACGAGCGTGTTCAGCAATTTTCTCTACCAAAAAGGCGGAAGCTTTATCAATACCGCGCTTCAAAGAAATTGCATTAGCGCCTGCTGCAACGTTGCGTAAGCCTTCTTTGACCATCGCGTGAGCCAAAACGGTGGCAGTTGTAGTACCATCGCCAGCAGCGTCATTGGTCTTGGAAGCAGCTTGACGAATCAAAGCCACGCCAGTGTTTTCAATATGGTCTTCTAATTCGATTTCTTTGGCAATGGTGACACCATCATTCACGATTTGAGGAGCGCCAAATTTCTTTTCTAGAACTACGTTACGACCTTTAGGGCCAAGGGTAACAGCTACGGCCTCAGCCAAGATGTCAATGCCTTTTTCCAGGGCGCGACGAGCGTTTTCGTTGTATATAATGCGTTTTGCCATATTGGTCTCTATTCAGGGAGTAAGTCAATTTAATTTGGAATTGGGCGTTGGGCGTTGGGTATTGGGCTTATACTTCCCTACTCCCCACTCCCCACTCCCTTTTAGTCAACGACTGCTAAGATGTCTTTTTCTGAAAGCAGTACGTATTCTTCTGTGCCGAGCTTGATGTCAGTGCCAGCGTACTTGGAGTACAGCACTTTATCGCCGGTTTTAATGTCTAATTCTTGACGGCTACCGTCATCATTACGCTTACCAGGGCCAAGAGCGACGACTTCGCCTACTTGGGGTTTTTCCTGGGCATTATCGGGTAAAAACAGTCCACCTGCGGTCTTTTCTTCGGGGGCGCTTACTTTTACGAAAACGCGATCGCCTAGAGGTTTAACTGTGGAAACGCTTAAAGTTACAGCTGCCATAAATATTTATTTTCTTTTTTCTTCTCTTAGAGTTAGCACTCTCAACTCCTGAGTGCTAATTTACCTAAAAGCAGCATACAATAGCAACGAGGAAGTGAGTACGGGTTCCCGCACTAGGGTATGGCTAAATCACTTAAGTATAAATACTCAAATATTTTGATCTGTCAGGTTTTGCTCGGTAAGTTACGAATATTTTTATATCGCTAAATTTATTTTCAAAGCCAGGAAATTGTTATAGAACTGTAATCAGGGTGCTGCTCGATGAGTAAGATTACAGTGATCCAGTGCCACCATCACATCCCTAAAACCATTCAAATTCTAGATTACACAGCCTTAAGTAATTGTTGACAAGCTTTAGGGATAGCAAAAATCAGCGACAAATTTTCATCTGTCCTGACAAGACAGTTGCCAAGTTCTGTGCAAAACAAGTTAGTGTGAGATATTGGGAATACTGCAAAAAAACGGCGGATTCAAGAGTTTAAACTTGATCAGCCCCACGACAGCTTCCCATTTGCATCGTTAAGACTAAAGCCAATTGCTTGCGAGTTTGTAGTTCTACACCGATAATGGTGGTCTACCCAGATGGTGCATGGTATTGCCAAGCAAAACCAGAAGTTATTGAGCAAATCATCCCAGAACAGTTGATAAGGATAATGATGGTGGAAAAATATGTATTTTTAACCCATCTTTTGCCGATAATCTCCCTACTTGCTTGTCAAGAGTTGATATAGGCTTAACATCCGCAGGATAGAGTAAGGCAGTAAGTATATGAAAGTGCGGGTTGTTTTGAAGTTAGGGTCATCTTGAACCAACAGGTACATCATAAATCGGAAGGATAATGATTTAATGAGTGTTTTTTTAACCCCCCACTTTCAAAGCGATATATAATAACGCATTATAAATATTACTGCTCTACGTATCCTTACCGGAAGTTTGCCAATGAACTATTTGTCTAATTAAAAGTGACCACCACTTTTAAGACTTGTGGAAAACAAAGGCAAGTTAAGTAGAAAAACGGACAACATCTGAACGAGCCACCATCAAGGATAACCATTCCAGATATTGATGGACCGAAGCGCGACAAGTGCCACTGCTATGAAAGAGCCCAGCATGAAAGATCACAAAAGACTGCTATTGATTGATGATGACCCGAACCTCATCTTGCTGGTGAAGGATTACCTGGAATTCAGAGGCTATGAAGTCAACACTGCCGAAAATGGAAGAGAAGCTCTGGAAATCCTTGAACAAGATATTCCAGATATGATCATCTGTGATGTAATGATGCCGGAAATGGACGGATACACTTTTGTAGAACAAGTCCGACAGAATGAACGCACCGGCTGGATTCCTGTACTCTTCCTATCAGCAAAAGGACAAAGTGCAGACCGAGTTAAAGGTCTAAATAAAGGGGCTGACGTATATATGGTCAAGCCCTTTGAACCAGAAGAACTCGTAGCACAAGTAGAATCTTCCCTGAAGCAAACTACTCGTTGGAAAGAACACCAAGCTAAAGGAGGCGAAAACGGTTCCCGTATTCAGGTTCCCTTTGATGTCCAGTTGACCCCAACCGAACTGAAAGTAGTACAGTTTGTCGCTAGGGGTTTAGCTAACCGGGAAATTGCTGAAGAATTAAACGTTAGTCAGCGTACAGTTGAAAGCCATGTGTCCAATATGTTGGGCAAAACCAATCTCCACAACCGCACTGAACTGGCGCGTTGGGCGATTGAAAATCAAATGGCTTAAACTTTCGGCTGATTTTGGAAGTTATGAGTTTTGAGTTAGAACCAAGTAGCTCAAAACCCAACCTCTGTATGGAATTTTGACTTCAGTTTGAGAGTTAATAAATTATGAATTGTGAAGCTAAATTTGGATTTTTTAATTCAAACTTCATGATTCATAATTCATATTACAGTCCTTAACTGCGATGTTCCAACCCGGATATCACCTAAAAATATTACTACATCACCCCACGCAAATCTCCCATCTGGGCAACCGCAAAGGAAATATAGCTTTTAGGGGTTGATCAAGCTTTATATAACAAAAATTTAGGCTTCACCGCAGACGCGTAGTTAAATTCGCTCCATGTCTCATATAATCTTGAGTTTGAATAGCGGCCGTAACAGTAGCTTTGAATCTAGCTTTGTAGGATTGGTATGATTTATGATGCGCTTCTATTTGCTTTTCCCGTGTTTTCGAGATAATTTAGTTTATGTAGTTGACAATTATTTTCTGTCTGTATATTCTTAGCCACATAATTAATTTTACTATGTCCAATAACTTTTTTCGTCCTCCTCAAAATAATACTCCGACTCCATTGGAGCAAGATATTGATCATTTCTAAATTTTGTCTTCGTGCTTCCTCAAACCACTGCTTTGCTTGCTGATGGTAAGATTCAGTAGAAACGAATAAGTTAGCCCACCCCGAAGTATCTATAAAAACCTTATTCGGCAATTTTTAACTCCTGTTTTCCGCTTTCTTGGAGATATTGATCATGATTCTCTCCCATATCAGAATTTTCAAATCTTAATGTCCCCAATAAAGGTAAAAGAGGGTCTTCTTCATAAGAAGATTGCAACTTTAGTGTTTTACCAAGGGATTGTAAAACTAATTCTTCTAAAGATAAGTTGAGTTTTTCAGCTTCAGTTTTTAATTGATGTTCTAACTCATCTGACAATTGAATTGTTAATATTTTACTCATATTCTCGACCTTATCTGAAGATAATTACCACCATTTTATCTTGTTTCGGTTAATGGTGGGTTACGCTCACATCCCTTTTTATATTTAATTCCAATAGATATTTATCACAAAATTACGTTTTTTGTGTGAGAAAACTATCTATTTTTTTTATACACGAAATAATTGACACGATTACACTCACACTCACACTTTTAAAGTGATAGTGCCTGAATTGAGTATATTTTTTAGAGATAAATCAATGAAATTTCCGCCGCATCTTATGCTCCTGGCTGGGGCTAGTTCAATCCTACTATGGGGGCGGTAGCAGCCCCTAGCTATGCTCTAAGTTTTGGTAACTTAAGTGATACTGATAATAACGTTGGGGCTATTTGGTTTCTGGGGAACTTTCATAGTCCTGCGGAAACTGAAAACTAAAAAAAATCGGCTCAAACTCGACCATTAAATCTTTCAAAACCTCACCCATCGTAGTCATGTAGAGATTTTTAGTATAATTTTTGTAGATCATAACATGGCTAATAGTAGGTGAGGCTGTTGATTTATGTGAGCTTTGCTTCTTACCTGACTACGTAAATAATTTCAAGTAACTAAAATATACGGTTTAATACTTTCTCGAATCGCTTTACCGTTTGTTTCTTCAGCTACCTTAAGTTCATAATTCTTTTGAAGATTCATCCAAAGTTCAGCACCAGTGCCAAAATAATAACCTAGCCTTAAAGCTGTATCGGCTGTTATCCCTCTTTGTGCATTAATGATTTCAGTGATTCTATTTTTTGGGACATTGAGTTTACCAGCTAATTCACTAGCAGTTATACCCAGTTGATTAATTTCATCAGCCAGAATTTCTCCTGGGTGAATAGGTGGACGTGCCATATAATTCTCCTTTAGTGATAATCTACGATTTCAATGTTGAATGGTGTAGGAGAATCATCAGGCCAATTAAAACAAATCCGCCATTTATGATTGATTTGGATACTATATTGACCCTTTCTGTCTCCTGATAAAGCTTCAAAACGATTACTTGGCAGTTGCATTAATGCTTCCTTGTTAGGAGCAGCTTCTAAAATGTCTAGACGTTTATACGCCTGCCTTTCAAAAGCCTGAAACTTTTTAACCCTTTCTCCATTTGCAAAGTCTTCCGTCCTTGTATCACGATATTTAGGGTGTTCATCTGACGGAGACATATCAAAACCAACAGCACAGCAATAAAAAGCAACCAGAGTTGTGGGTTACGTAACTTGTAACTCATACAATCATAATAAGGGATAAATCTTTGTTTTGCTGCACAAATTTAGCCTAGACAATCCCTGACAGTAATACAATGCATTACTAAAATTCGGCGCTTTGGGGTGTGCGGGGAAAGGGTATGACATCACGGATATTTGCCATCCCGGTCATGAATTGCACGAGTCTTTCAAAACCTAAGCCGAAACCTGCATGGGGAACTGTACCATAACGGCGTAAATCCATGTACCACCACAAGTCTTCTGGTTGCATTCCTTGGGCTAAAATGCGGCGTTCTAATACATCTAATCTTTCTTCTCTTTGGGAACCGCCTATAATTTCACCAATTTTAGGGGCGAGAATATCCATTGCGCGGACGGTTTTTTCATCTTCGTTCACACGCATATAAAAGGCTTTGATTTGCGCTGGATAATCTGTGACAATGACAGGTTTTTTAAATAGTTGTTCGGCTAGATAGCGTTCGTGTTCTGATTGTAAATCTAAGCCCCAATTAACTGGATATTCAAATTTAACATTGGCTTTTTCTAATAATTTGACGGCTTCTGTATAAGTTAAGCGCTCAAATTGATTATTAATAATATTGTCGGCTGTTTCTAAGACGGTTTTATCAATGCGCTGGTTGAAAAATTCCATGTCTTCTGGGCATTTTTCTAAGACATATTGAAAAACGTGTTTCAGAAATGCTTCGGCTAAATCCATATTCTCATCTAGGTCACAAAAAGCCATTTCTGGTTCCACCATCCAAAATTCGGCGAGGTGGCGGGAGGTGTTGGAATTTTCGGCGCGGAATGTGGGGCCAAAGGTGTAGACGTTAGAAAAGGCCATGGCCATGACTTCTGCTTCTAACTGTCCGCTAACTGTTAAATATGTGGGTTTACCAAAAAAGTCTTGGGTGTAATCTATGGCTTGACTTTCTGTGCGGGGAATGTTTTTTAAATCCAAGCTGGTAACGCTGAATAGTTCTCCTGCGCCTTCGCAGTCGTTAGCTGTAATTATGGGTGTATGTACCCATAAAAAGCCTCTTTCTTGGAAGAATTGGTGAATGGCGGCGGAACAGGCGTTTCTGACTCGGAATACTGCACCAAAGGAATTAGTGCGCGATCGCAAGTGTCCAATTGTGCGTAAAAATTCAAAGGAGTGGCGTTTTTTTTGCAGAGGATAGGTTTCGGGATCAGCTTCACCGTAGACTTTCACAGATGCAGCTTGTAATTCAATGCGCTGTCCTTTACCTTGAGAAGCTACCAGCACTCCACTCACTTCCACAGCTGCACCTGTATTCAGTTTTTTGATAATAGCTTCGTAGTCTGGTAAATCTTGATTAATTACGGCTTGCAAGTTAGCTAGTGATGAACCGTCATTCACTTCTATAAAAGCAAATCCTTTTAAATCCCGTTTGGTTCTTACCCAACCTTTAACTACCAGGGAATCATCAGGTTGACCACTCCGCAATACTTCCGCAATTCGTCGATTTAACATATTATATAACTGCTATTTTGTCAATGTATATAAGCGGATATTAGGCAATCTTAACATTTAAGTTAATTCCACAGCCAAAATTAGGATTACCCAGCATAGGATTTTAATATCCAGCCTATAATAACTCCTATTCCACCAAAGCGGACAGCTTGCCAAAAGGGTTTACCCCAAGAAAATAACTGGCTTTCTAAGTTGATTTCTAATATTTCTAACTGCTGTTTAATTTGCTTTAATTCGGCTTTGATTTGTGGTGACTGGGGTTTGTGCTGTTGCAATTCCCGGCGACGCTGTTGTAATTCTCCCTGTTTTTGGCGATCGCTTTGCACCTGATTGTAACGTTCTTTGACAGTGAACAGGGCTGCTTCTATATCTTGCAGTTCTTGCTCAAAATCCGGTTCTTGATTTTCCCCTGATGACTCTGATTGTTTAGGCGGCTTCATTCTCAAGTAGTAAACTATGGTTAGATGCTAGTTAATACTCAAAATTTTAACCTTGATTTCGCCCTTGGTTAATAGAAACTGTTGATCCTTGGTTAATCTTACACGCAGAAATTAAAATTATGTCTCAACCTACGCAACTGCCTAAAAGCACTCAATTAAATGAATTTACCACTTTAGAACTAGCTCAAGTTTTAATGGAAAGGCTAAGTATCTCACCTGAAGATTGGCATCGTCTCAAGTCTAACCGCAATTCTCGCGCTAGTGAACAAGCCGCAGCAGCTGTGTTGTATCTTGTGCAAAATCAGCCCCAAGAAGCCATAGTAAGATTAGAACAAGCCGTAGGTTGGTTAAATCGCTCCATTTCTGCACCTCCCTGTCCAAGTCATGGGGATAAGTAGGGAGAAAGAGGCAGGGGTGCAGGGGTGAAAGATTGATTGTTACTTCTCAATACCCAGTCCCCAATCCCCAATCCCCAGTCCCCAATTCTTACCATTTCAAAGACAAACGGCGACGATTTTCCATTTCTTTACACAGCCTCAATTCTGTACCTTTGCGATTCCACTGTACTTGATCAAAAATTTGGTGGAGAAGACACAAGCCACGGCCATTTTCTGACTCGTCTGGGGGTAAATAATCTGTTGGGTCTGGGTCTTCATCATCAGGAGATGCGGGAATAAAGCCTTGTCCTTGGTCTGATATTACCCACCAATACTGATTATCTATTAATGAAAACCGGACTAGAACTATTTTACTAGGATCAAGATTATTACCATGCTTAGCTGCATTGACTAAGGCTTCTTGGAGTCCTAGCCGCAGTTCTGCTTGGAGTTTGGTGGGAATTTCCGCCAACAGTAAATCTAAAATTGGGCATAAATAGAGGGTTGAGGCGAAACTAATCGTACCCCAATTGCGTCCAACGGGACGGAGGGAAATGGTAATCACTAGAGAAACCCCGTAGCTTTCAGTTAGCTAGACATCAGTTTGCTATTACACGCACCCTGATAAAATTTGAGGTGATCATGCTGCCTTCAAACTTGCGTCTTGAAATACTAAAATTTTGAAAATGCTAGGGAGCATTGACTCTGTTTATAAGCTGAGATTGCTGATACATAAAATGGTTATCAAAGAACTGCTTGTGCAGTTAATTAGCAAATAAAAGGACTGAAAATGTTGGTCTAAATCGATAGGATAATCTGGCGATCGCCTATTTTTAGTTTAGACAATCTTATCTGTGTTGTTTACATTTCTGTAACTTTAATCTTGGTCACAAAATAGTTTTTATTTTGAGGTTAATTTTATTTTAGCATTCTTGGTATGCACTAGACTAGGAATTTGCAATTTGATTTTTTTGCAAAGATTCACTATTCCTATCCCCATCTGATAGCACAAGAAAGGCGGCGGCTTCGACGTGGGCTGTTTGGGGAAAGAAATCGGCAGGTTGCACCCGTTTAATGGTGTATTGCCCCTCTTGGCATAATAATTTCAGGTCGCGGGCAAGAGTGGCTACTTTACAACTGACGTAAACTATGCGTGAAGGTTTCGATCGCAGTAAAGAATTGATGACGGCGCGATCGCATCCTTTCCGGGGTGGGTCAAGTAACACCACATCTGGGATGATTTCCATTTCTGGCAGCAATTTCTCTACTGCTCCTACTTGGAATGTGACATTATTAATTTCATTGTGCTGTGCGTTTAAAATTGCCTGCTGTACAGCTTCTGGTTGTAATTCTATGCCTATGGCTTGGCGGACTTGTTTTGCTAAAGGTAAAGTCAAAGTCCCAATACCACAATAAGCATCAACTAGCAACTCTTGTCCTTGAAGATTTAGTTCAGATTCAATTACCTGTAATAGTGCTTCTGCGCTTTCTGTATAAACTTGGAAAAATGTATCGGGAAGGACTTGAAATTCTAAATTGGCGAATTTTTCTCGCAAGTAGGAAACGCCAGCAATACAACGAGTTTCAGAACCAAAAATAGCATTTGTGCGATCGCCATTCCGATTTAACGACACACCCACTAACTGGGGATAGCGCTTTAACCATTCCTGTGCCTGATTTTCAATTCCTGGTAAATTCCAATCTTTAACTACCAAAGTCAATAACATTTCACCAGTGCGCCGTCCAATGCGTAAACTTAGATGGCGGATTTGTCCTTGGTGTTTGCGTTCATCGTAAATTCGCCAACGGCGCTGTTGGATGTCCTGCTTAACTTCAGCCAATAAAGGATTGAAGCGTGCATCTTGCACAGGACATTGATTCAAATTCACTAATTGATGGCTACCTTTTTGGTAGTAACCAGCTTGTACCTGACCTGTGGCGGAAATTCCTAAAGGATAAGTAGCCTTATTGCGATAACCCAGAGGTGCATCTGTCGTTAGCACGGGATCAACTGGGAGATTGCTAAAACCACCAATCCGTTGTAAAGCTTGGATAACTTGATGATGTTTAGCTAAGAGTTGATATTCATAGTTAATATGTTGCCACTCACAGCCACCACACTTATCAGCCACAATACAACTCGGTCGGACTCGATGAGGAGATCGTTCCAATAGCTCATAGAGTTTGCCGTGAGCGTATTTAGGTTTAACGTGTACTAAGCGAACTATAGCGCGATCGCCTGGAACAGTATCGGGGACAAAAACCACCAGATCCTCACAGCGTCCCACACCTTCACCCGTATTACTCAGGTCGGCGATCGCAATCTCAATTAACTCACCCTGTTGTTTAGTCATTTAGTTATTAATCATTGTTATTCATTTTCCCCCCACTCCCCACTCCCCACTCCCCACTCCCTACATATTCTTAATTTTCCTTTCTTTCTGTACCTCCAACTCGTTAAACTAACAAATAATATTTCGCGTGATTACGTAGACTTATGACTGTCATTAGCCAAGTTATTCTCCAAGCCGACGACCAACTGCGTTATCCCAGCAGTGGCGAACTCAAAAACATCAAAGATTATTTGCAAACCGGTGTACAACGGACACGCATTGCTGCGACCTTAGCTGAGAACGAAAAAAAGATTGTTCAAGAAGCCACCAAAAAGCTTTGGCAAAAACGTCCTGACTTTATTGCACCCGGCGGTAATGCTTACGGCGAACGTCAACGTTCCCTCTGTATCCGTGACTTTGGCTGGTACTTGCGCCTCATTACCTACGGCGTACTTGCTGGCGACAAAGATCCAATTGAAAAAATTGGTTTAATTGGTGTGCGAGAAATGTACAACTCTTTAGGCGTTCCAGTCCCCGGTATGGTAGAAGCTATCAACGCCTTAAAAACAGCCTCTCTTGACTTACTGAGTGCAGAAGATGCAGCCGAAGCAGCACCTTACTTTGATTACATCATTCAAGCAATGTCCTAATCAAACTAGTGTTGAATTTTGGATCGTAAGGTATTAAAACCATAAGATTTCTTGTTTGATCATAACCTCCCCATACTTGGTCATAGCTTTGGCAAAATATCTGTCAGGTTATACAACAAGTGTGGGGAAATTTTACCAGAAATTTAACGGCAGTGTGAAAGCCTATTCCGCCAGTGGCATCAGCCCTGATAAAATATAAAATGTCTTTTGGCAAAACACATGGCTCAATTTGATTGGGAGAACTTACTCCAACAATTCAGTTTAAAACTCATTGAATATGACATAAAAGAGTGTCAGGAGGATATAACCAGAGAACCCAAACTTACACCCGAACTCCGTCAATCTGGTTGGCTCGGTTATCCAGGAGCAACAGAACAACAGATTATTACTGCTGAGACACGTTTAGGCATTAAATTTCCGCCTTCCTACCGAGAATTTCTGAAAGTTTCTAACGGTTGGCGAAATGCAGACTGGACAGAAATCAAACTTTGGTCAACAGAAGAATTAGCATGGTTTTCCACCAGAAATCAGGAGTGGATTGATGCTTGGGTTCCATATACTGATGAAAGACCCAGCATTCCCGATAATTTATACTTCGCCTATGGTGAAGAACAAGATTGTATTCATTTAAGATGTGAATATTTACAAAACGCCTTAGAAATTAGTAGTGACAGTGATGATGGCGATATTCTTTTGCTAATTCCTGATGTAGTTTTTGATAATCAAGAGTTAGAAGCATGGCAATTTGGTAATAAGCTTCCAGGTGCAAATCGCTATCGTTCTTTTTATGAACTAATGCAAACAGTAGTTGAGCAAGGAAGCTTCATTTACTGAATTAGTGAGCTATATATTTTTGTCGATTTACTGAAATCAACACTAGGTGACAGCATCCACAAGCCAGCCGCAGCCCCTAATATAGCAACTCCCTTGGCAGTTAGGATATAAGAAAATTCCAAAAAAGTAAGAATTACATGGCGAAAACTGCACATATAGTGTAACTAAATCGATACAATAATGCTCTGTACTCTTGGTGCATTATTCCCATGACCGCCACCTCCCCTACTCCCTTTTCCCCGCAAGAAATCGCCTCCGAAGGATTAAAACCAGAAGAATATGCCGAAATTGTCAGACGCTTAGGGCGACATCCCAACAAAGCTGAACTGGGAATGTTTGGGGTGATGTGGTCTGAACATTGCTGTTATAAAAATTCCCGCCCATTACTCAAACACTTTCCCACCACAGGCCCCCGCATCCTAGTTGGCCCCGGTGAAAATGCCGGAGTTGTTGATTTAGGCAACGGACTACAATTAGCATTTAAAATTGAATCTCATAACCACCCCTCAGCCGTTGAACCTTTCCAAGGCGCAGCTACTGGTGTAGGTGGCATTCTCCGAGATATCTTTACAATGGGGGCGCGTCCCATTGCCTTATTAAACTCCTTACGTTTCGGTGATTTAGACGACCCCAAAACCCAGCGCCTATTTAATGGTGTCGTAGCGGGAATTTCCCATTATGGTAATTGCGTTGGGGTTCCCACTGTGGGCGGTGAAGTTTACTTTGATAAAGCTTACTCCGGTAATCCCTTGGTAAATGTGATGGCGCTGGGATTGATGGAAACTTCGGAAATTGTTAAATCCGGAGCCTCTGGTTTAGGTAATCCCGTGCTGTATGTTGGTTCTACCACCGGACGTGATGGTATGGGAGGGGCAAGTTTTGCTAGTGCGGAATTAAATGATAAATCACTAGATAACCGTCCCGCCGTGCAGGTAGGCGATCCCTTTATCGAAAAGTCTTTAATTGAAGCCTGTTTAGAAGCCTTTAAAACTGGTGCAGTTGTGGCCGGCCAGGATATGGGTGCTGCGGGGATCACTTGTTCCACAGCAGAGATGGCGGCTAAAGGTGGTGTGGGGATTGAATTTGATTTAGATAAGATTCCTGTGCGGGAATTGGGAATGGTTCCCTATGAATACCTGTTGTCGGAATCCCAAGAAAGAATGCTGTTTGTCGCCCAAAAGGGGCGGGAACAAGAGCTAATTGATATTTTTGAACGTTGGGGACTTCATGCTGTGGTAGCAGGTACGGTGATTGCTGACCCCATTGTGCGGATTTTATTCGAGGGTAAAGTAGCCGCAGAAATTCCGGCTGAGGCGTTGGCGGAAAATACCCCACTGTATGAACGGGAATTGTTGGCGGAACCACCAGAATATGCCCGTGAAGCTGGGAAATGGTCGCCTGATTCTTTGCCAACTTGCACAACATCTGGGATTGAAATTCAAGGAAAATTGCAATCTTGGGATGATATTTTGCTCACTTTGCTCGATACGCCCACCATCGCTTCTAAAAGTTGGGTCTATCGTCAATATGACCATCAGGTGCAGAATAATACTGTGATGTTGCCAGGGGGTGCAGATGCGGCTGTGGTGCGCTTACGTCCCCTAGAAAAACCAGAAAATGCAGAATTTGAACTGGGAAGTGTGACATCTGGGGTGGCGGCGACTGTAGACTGTAATCCTCGTTATGTTTATCTTGACCCTTATGAGGGTGCTAAGGCTGTGGTGGCAGAAGCGGCGCGCAATCTCAGTTGTGTGGGTGCTGAACCTCTGGCGGTGACAGATAATCTCAATTTTGGCAGTCCAGAAAAACCCATTGGTTATTGGCAATTGGCTGAGGCTTGTCGGGGCTTGTCGGAAGGTTGTCTGGAATTGGCTACACCAGTTACCGGGGGGAATGTTTCTCTATACAATGAAACTTTTGATGCTGAAGGTAATCCCCAACCAATTTATCCGACTCCGGTTGTGGGGATGGTGGGATTGATTCCCGATTTAAGCAAAATTTGTGGTCAAGGTTGGCAAGCCGCAGGTGATTTAATTTATCTTTTGGGTTTACCTCTGACATCCTCCCTGAGTTTGGGTGCATCTGAGTATTTAGCGACTATTCACAAGACTGTGGCTGGAAAGCCGCCACGGGTAGATTTTGATTTGGAACGTCGTGTACAGCAAGTTTGCCGTGACGGTATTCGGGCGGGTTGGATACGTTCAGCCCATGATTCGGCTGAGGGTGGTGTGGCTGTGGCTGTGGCGGAATCTTGTCTGTCTGGGAATTTAGGCGCGGAAATTAAGATAGAAATTCCTGAAACCCAGTTAAAACGTCTGGATGAGGTGCTGTTTGGTGAAGGTGGGGCGAGAATTTTAGTTTCGGTAACATCATCAGCACAGAAAAATTGGGAATCCTACTTACAGGAGCATCTAGGAGAAAGTTGGCAAAAAATCGGTATGGTGAAAAATTTGGGCAGTTCTGATGCTGGTTTGGCAATTTTAACTGCTGATAACCAAACTTTAATCAAAGTTAGTATGGAACAGATGCGCGATCGCTATTTCCAGGCGATCAGTAACCGTCTTACTAAACCAAACAATACTCCCAATTAATTTTTTTCATCCCCCATACCAGGATAATTAACCTCTATGAGCATAATTACGGTACTGTTTTAATAGATGGTTAAAGATTCGTTAAGGATTCAGCAACTATCCACCGACATAATCCCAGTGACCAAATAATTACTAGTTCTTACTTTGTCATTCGTAGTTAATTCCAGTTCAAAATGTCGCACAACTCACTCAATTTATTGAGGAGGTATAAATTACGAATTACGAATTACGAATTACCAATTATTCCGACTTGACACCCCAACCAGGAGCAATAGCCAATGATTCCCATCCATTCCGTCACTATGGCTACGCCAGATATATCGGATGAAGACCCCAATCAGGTAACACAACCAATTAATGGTCAAGAACATCGACCAGACAAGCCAGAAGAAGCTTGTGGTGTTTTTGGCGTTTATGCACCAGAAGAAGATGTTGCCAAAATGACCTACTTTGGATTATATGCCCTGCAACATCGGGGTCAAGAATCAGCAGGTATTGCCACTTTTGAGGATGCACAAGTACACCTGCACAAAGACATGGGCTTAGTGTCTCAAGTCTTTAATGAAGGGGTTTTAGAGCGTTTGCCCGGAAATCTGGCCATTGGTCATACTCGTTATTCCACCACTGGTTCCAGTCGCAAAGATAATGCCCAACCTGCGGTGGTGGAAACTCGATTAGGTTCATTGGCTTTAGCACATAACGGAAATTTAGTCAATACTGTACAATTGCGCGAAGAGTTAGTCCAGACTAATGTCAGTTTAGTTACAACCACAGATTCCGAAATGATTGCTTTTGCGATCGCCGAAGCCGTTAACGCCGGTGCAGATTGGCTAGAAGGATCAATTCAAGCGTTTCATCGTTGCGAAGGTGCTTTTAGTTTAGTCCTGGGTACTCCTGTAGGCGTGATGGGTGTCCGCGATCCCAACGGTATCCGCCCCTTAGTAATTGGGACTTTACCTGGTAGTAATCCAGTGCGTTACGTCCTAGCTTCAGAAACTTGTGGTTTAGATATCATTGGAGCCGAATACTTACGGGATGTCGAACCAGGGGAGTTAGTTTGGATTACTGAAGCAGGTTTGGCTTCCTACCATTGGAGTCAAAAACCTGAGCGCAAGTTGTGTATCTTTGAGATGATTTACTTTGCTCGTCCTGATAGCATCATGCACAACGAAAGTTTGTACACCTATCGCATGAGATTAGGGCGACGTATAGCCGCAGAATCGGCTGTAGATGCTGATATTGTCTTTGGTGTTCCAGATTCGGGAATCCCTGCGGCCATTGGATTTTCCCAAGCCTCTGGTGTACCTTACGCAGAAGGATTGATTAAAAATCGCTATGTCGGGCGCACTTTTATTCAGCCTACACAATCCATGCGCGAAACTGGGATTCGCATGAAACTTAACCCCCTCAAAGATGTGTTGGTGGGTAAACGAGTAATTATTGTAGATGATTCAATTGTTCGGGGTACAACCAGTCGGAAACTCGTTAAAGCCTTGCGTGAAGCTGGTGCGACAGAAGTACACATGAGAATTTCTTCTCCACCAGTTACACACCCCTGTTTTTACGGGATCGATACTGATAGCCAGGATCATTTGATTGCTGCTACCAAATCCGTGGCAGAAATCGCCGAACAATTGGGAGTAGATAGCCTGGCTTATCTCAGTTGGGAGGGAATGTTAGAAGCAACTCAGGAAGATACTAATAGTTTCTGTTCAGCTTGCTTCACTGGCGATTATCCTGTAGCTATTCCTGAGAAAGTCAAGCGTTCTAAGCTCATATTGGAAAAGGTCGTGGTTTAGTTAAAAAATTTCCCCAGGGTTACTAAACAGAATTATAAATTATGATGGGGTGGGCAGAACGTCTACCCTTAATTTTATGCATATTACGCGATGTAGGGAGTAGGGAGTGGGGAGTAGGGTAAAAGCCTTTCGGTGTCTAACTTTTATGATCAGTTTATGTCGCCCCCTCAACCTTGGCTGTTGCTATATAAAAGAGGAATTTAAGATTTAGTTTAACAGGCGTAAGATATCAGGTTATTTATTAGTTTTAAGATAGCTTAAATAATTATAAAACTTCTAAAAATTGTCAAATTTCATAACATCAAAGGGAATCATAAGTAATAAGAACCTTATAAATTCTATTAGCCCCACTCATGCCCAGTCAAAAATACAATTGTACTAATCAAAATTTTATGGATGCTGATAGAGATGCAAAAAATCAGGACACAAAACTGCTCACTGACACAGATGGCAAAATTACGGGAGTCACTTCCATCATTGAAGATATTTCTCCGCCAGAGCCTACCCTTTCACATCTAATCTTAAACTCCATGAATTATGGAGTAATTTTTGCCGATAATCAAGGCAAAATTGTATTGTATAATCCAGCCGCATCACAAATATTTGGTGATGAAATAGAAAAAATCCAACAAGAAGATTGGTTACAGGATAATAAATGTTTTAAATCCGATCAGGTAACACCTTTTGCTCTACATGAAATACCGTTAATAAAAGCAATTCAGGGTGAGACTTGTAAAGATGTAGAAATGTTTATTTACACTATTGCAGTACCAGAAGGAATATGGTTAAAAGTTAATGGTAGTCCTATTTATAATGCACAAAAAAAATTAATAGGGGGTATGATTGTTGTTTGTGATATTACAGAGCAAAAACAGATAGAAGAAAGGCTACATCAACAACAAGCACAATATCGTAGTATTTTTGAAGCAGTTAATGATGGCATCTTTATTGATGATTTAGAGACAGGTAGACTGGTAGAAGTAAACCCAGCAACTTGTGAAATGTTAGGTTACTCTTTAGCAGAATTAAAAGAATGTTCTCCTGCTAATTATGTACATCCCGAATCATTACATTTGTTTGAAAAGTATATTGAAACTTTAAGGACAACTGGTTATTTCTATTGTCAGGCAGTAAATATCAGAAAAGATGGAAAGTTAATTGATGTTGAAGTAACGGGAACCTGCTGTACATATAATGGTAAGCCGCATGGACTAGCTCTTGTGCGTGATATTACTGAGCGCAAAGAAGCTGAAATAGCTTTACAAAAATCAGAAGCACAACTACGACAACAAGCTGAGGCATTAGAGACAACATTAAAGGAACTACAGTCTACTCAGTCACAATTAATTCAGAGTGAAAAAATGTCTTCTCTGGGTCAATTGGTTGCAGGAATTGCCCATGAAATCAACAACCCAGTTAATTTTATCTATGGAAATTTAATCCATGCTCATAACTATATAGAAGGACTACTTAACTTACTCAAACTTTATCAAAATCATTATCCTCATCCTATTACTGAAATTAAACAGCAAGGTGAAGCCATAGAACTGGATTTTGTTATCGAGGATTTACCAAAACTGCTGGCATCAATAAAAATAGGAGCAGAGCGTATTCGGCAGATTGTAACTTCTTTGCGAATTTTTTCCCGTATGGATGAAGCGGAATATAAAGCAGTTAATATTCATGAAGGAATTGATAGCACTTTAATGATTTTGCAAAATCGCCTTAAAGCTAAACCAAGTCATCCAGAAATAAAAGTCATTAAAAAATACGGTAAGCTGCCGCTCATAGAATGCTATGCAGGACAGCTAAATCAGGTCTTTATGAATATTCTCAGTAATGCTATAGATGCTATAGAAGAAAGGGATACTCAACGCACAACTGAGGAAATAAATCAATTTCCTAATTATATATCTATCTGCACTGAAATATCTCAGATGGGAGAATTGATTGTACGAGTTGCTGATAGTGGTGTAGGAATACCAGAAAAAGCACAAAGTCGTCTATTTGAACCTTTTTTCACTACTAAACCTATAGGTAAAGGTACAGGCTTAGGATTAGCAATTAGCTACCAAATTATTGCTCAAACACATGGAGGATCATTAAAATTTATCTCTTCATCTGTTGCAGGAACAGAATTTATCATTACTATTCCTATTGATAAAAAACTTCATAAAAACCCTGATTCTACAAAAACTGCACCTGATTTAAAATAAAGCAATAGTCGGCTTATTTAATATTTTCTAAAAGTAGCTAGTAATTGTTGGGATATGACACTAGGATCATAAAAAACGTGAATATTTTTAATTTTTCCGTTTGGTGAAAACTGTATTTTATCTAAACCAGAAAAATTAACTGGTATCTCTTTATGTGTTGTGTGAATTTCCCAATTAAATTTGGCTTTTCCTTCATTGGAAACTATTACAATATTTTTGATTTTAATTTGAATATCGGTAGGAAAAACTTTGATGAATCCCCGAAAATATACTTTTAAACCACTTATTCCTTTAAATGGTCTACTACCAGATGGGTCTTGAATGGAACCATCTGACTCAAAAAGACTCAGCCATCTTTCCAAGTCATGCTCACGAATTGATTCCATATAATTACTTATGGTGTCCTCAATTATATGTTCTCCAACTTCAATTTCTCCATTATCTCCATTAATTGTTTGAACTAAATCTGTATTTTCTAGAGAACTGATTATATTACCTGCTTCTTGTCCATATTTAAAATTAGTAACGACAACATATTGATAACGTACTTTATCTAAATCTAGATATATTGGCTGTACAAAACGTTTTATTAAATTTTGTACCTCAAATCCCAGTGAGCCTAAGCTTTCTGTGCCGAGTATTTGTGTAGCCAATTTATAATGGCAAAAAAAGAAGTTAGTTAATCTTGTTTCTAAACATGATAATACTTCTATATACTGATATACATGAACGTGTTTATTTGGGTGATCATATATATCAATCAAAGAACAATTATGTAATTTTAAATATTCTGTGATAGGTAAAAATAAAGCTTTGGCTATATTGACTATATCCAATGTTTGCTTTGATTGAGCGCCACTGGCATCTCTTAAGTTAACACGCAAGGGATGATAATCGGCTAAGACCATTGTTTCTAAAATTAAAATGTGTTGTGCCAGATAATTGAGGATAGAGCAGGCTTGACTAATTTTATCAGTTGCAGTTTGCCAATTATTTTCTTGCATTGCACATTGGCTAATTTTTAATAAATTTAATGTCATACATAACCAACACTCGGTAACTTGATGTACTACAACAAATAATTTATCTTCTGCATTAAAATTTCTTTTATTAAAGATAGTCGATATAGTCTCAGGTTTAATCCATTCATCATAAGGGATAGTAATATTTTGAGGTGGTACTTGATTAATGTAACTTTCAATTCCCACGTTAAATTTCATATCTTCTAGAAAAGTTTTATAGAAAATACTCCATTGTTTAAATTTTTTGGAGATATTTTCATCTAAAACAAGGAGTTTGCTAAAATTTGTTTTAGTTGATTGCTGATCGGAAACAGTTTTTATTACAGGTGCTGTATTATCCAGTAATTCTCCTAGCAGTTGTATTTGTTGATTGCAACCACAAAATAATCTTCTAATCCTTTCTTCTTTTCGGACTGTTGAACGGATATCTTGAGCAGTGTCATGGATTAGTAAAAATGACAGTTCAAAGGCTACGAGTGTAGCTCGTAGAAATAATTCATTCTGCCAATTAGTTTCACATTTCCAAAGATTTTCTAGTTCTTCTAGTGAAATATAAAGCTCGTAAGGTTTTGTGTCCATATTTATTACACCCCAAAAGTGATTACTATTTTTTAGTAGTCAGATTTTACTAAGACCCCAAAGCGGAATCGAAGGGTCAAAACTAAAATGCTTGCTGTGAATTATTTTTGGACTTTTACAATAATTAACCACCTTGTTAGTTGCTATATATGTAACATGGTAGTCTAAGATTTTGTTTTATGCCTAAGTAATATCTCGTAAAAGATGAAGATACAGTATTTTTCAGTCTAATAAAGCACAAACCTATCTGCGTGTATTTGCGTGTATCTGCGTTTAATTATGACTGCTTCTACTTCGCTTGAATGGGAATTGCTATATCAAGTTTGGGTGATTGATAATGGAGAAAACTTAGGGATAAAAATCAATATTGAAAATTTCAGTTTGGGAAAAAGGACAACTTTCAGGAAAGGTACTTACAGATAATTTAGTTTCCTTAGTAGCTGATTTTCTCGCCATTTGATAACATTTATCAAATACTGTAGCCAGATAATTTTTTTCTAAACTAGGACTATCTTCAAATATGAATAATAATTGACGACGTTGCTCGTCAATAGTTGATAACCAACTACTAGATTGATTGTTGGGTTGATATTTCCATTTAAGTAAGTGCATGAGTAAAATGATTAACCGATTTTGTAACTCTCGTTTATCACTTTTCCCCATCGCTTCAATTTCTTCAATGAGATGCACTAAGTCTAATTGATTAAATTCTTGGTTGCGTAAATGCTGTAAAGTGGTGTCTATCCACTGCTGATAATCGGTTTCATAGAGTGTAGCTTTTGACTCTGCTTTCATAATAAGTTTTTCTCTACAAGAGGCTGCGCCAACATGAAAACGAATATGAATCTATTTTAATTAGTTGAGTGGCTTTCAACTATGTGGCTTTCAACTATGCTGCATAAATTCAACTTTGGGTAATAAAGGATCTGTAACCACTCCTACACCGCTAAAACCCCAACGCTTGAGCAAGTTACCCAATTGTGTACCGGGAATAGATTCTACTGAGAAGCGGTTAGCTAGTTCACCTGCATGGGTGTTGAGATAGCTTAAAGCATCAAAGTTTTCCCGAAAAAGTAATAAATAACCGGAAGTTTCAGGATTAGGATGAGCTAGGAGATAACGTCCGTCAGATGAGGAACGAATTATATAATAAGTTTCAGAAAACATACTTAATTAAGATTCCAACCGAATCCGGGGATCAGCTACTTTTAACAGCAAATCTGCAATTAAATTGCCTATATTCAGTAATACGGCACTCATTACGAGACTAGCCATAACTAAATATTGGTCTTTGGCAATTACGGCTTGCAAAGTTAATCTCCCTAAACCAGGCCAGTTAAAGAATTGTTCTGCGATGAATGCACCACCGAATAAACCAGCTAGTTCAAATCCTAATATGGTAATTAGGGGATTTATGGCATTGCGGAGGGCGTGAATGTAAATTACCCGATTTTCTGGTAGTCCTTTGGCGCGAGCGGTTTGGATATAGTCTTGACGCAAGACATCTAATAATTCACCGCGAGTAATTCTCTGCAAACCAGCAAAGCTAGTGATGCTTAAGGCTATTGTGGGTAGAATCATGTGCCAGCCAATATCAATGATTTTACCAAACCAAGAGAAATCACCATGATTGATGCTGGTCATTCCACCTACGGGGAATAAGGGTGAGGTGATTTGAGCAAAGATGAGCAGAAATAAGGCTGTGATGAAGCTGGGAAATCCTTGTCCGGTGTAGCTAATGACTTGTAGAATCCTATCTGTGGTTTGATTTTGTTTGACTGCTGCCAAAATGCCAAAGGGGATGGCGATCGCCCAGGTAAAGAATAAAGATGCGATCGCTAAGAGTAAAGTTGCTGGTATCCTTTCCCACAACAAAGAAGCTACGGAGCGTTGGTAAACAAAACTTGTACCAAAATCACCTTTTGTCAAAATTCGCCATAACCATAGCCCAAACTGTTCTGGCCAAGATTTATCCAAGCCAAATTGTTGCCTCAATTCCTCAATTCTTTCCGGAGAAATTGTGGGATTTTGCCGCAGGGTATCTACATAATCCCCTGGAGATAGTTTCATGATAAAAAACGACAGCGCTGTAGCCAATAACAAGGTGAACAGTGCTTGTAATATCCGCTTCACTACATAAAAAAACGTTTCACTCGTGACTAGCCCTATTAGCCAATCTCGACTTGTCTCCAGGGAAATTTTCGTAGAAGTCATAGCAGTTTAATCATTGGTTATGGACTGAGGATATAGCGAAAGCCACCTTCACTAGTATTCAATTAGGGAAATAATTGGCACATTTGGTAGCTGTTTACGTCCTTGTAATTCCTGTAGCTCGATGATAAACCCAAATCCTACAAGTTCGCAGCCAATCTTCTGGACTAACTTTGCCGTTGCACTGGCTGTACCACCTGTAGCAATCAAATCATCCACAATTAAAACCCGACTATCTGGCTCCAAAGCGTCTTGGTGCATTTCCAGACAGTCTGTACCGTACTCTAATTCATACTCAATGGAGTGAACTGCTGCTGGTAACTTTCCGGGTTTGCGAACTGGAATAAAACCAGCCCCTAATTTGTAAGCTAAAGGAGAGCCAAAAATAAAACCACGGGATTCCATACCCACAACATAATCCACACTGAATCCAGATTCGATACATTTTTCTGTGAAAAAGTCAATAGTGTAGCGTAATCCCTCTGGATGGCGCAGTAAGGTAGTAATATCCCGAAATACAATTCCGGGTTTAGGAAAATCTGGAATGTCACGAATGAGAGACTTTAAATCCATAAATATCAGGGAGTGGGGAGTATGGGAAAGATTGTTAGTTGCTAATAACTAATGACCAAGACCATAATCTCACAGCCTGGGAAGTAATTTAACAATCCATTGACGATGGCTAGAATCTACAGCAATCTAAAGATAAGCTGGTATTTACAACATAGGAGAGTTAACAGATGCTGTGAAAACTAAAATTTCAGTATACTTAACTATTTGAGTAGAACAAGTAATTAATGTATATATCAGGTAGTATTATTACTCCCACACGTCTCACATTCTTGTTTTTGCACCTGTTTAAATAAGTTGTACTAGTTTTATTGAGTCTGTTAGAACCGCACAAGGTATTTTATATAATGAATGTCTCAGCAGCGATTACGCCATTGAATAGTCCGACCCCCCCATCATTGCCGATGATTCTGGATAGTTTACCAGACCCTGCCATACCTGCGGTCAATTTCGCTAACGCCGCCCAGGGTTGTCCCGCTAGAACTAGGGTGCAAGTTGATCTAATTTTACTGGCGATTGAAGCTTTAGAACTTGGTGGTTCTGAAGCCATTCTGGCTTTTGCTGATGAGTTAGAGTTAAAAGGTATTATTAAACACCGAGTAAATTTATGGCGGATGCGTAGTTCTAATCCCTGGAGGCGATCGCACATCCGTCGCCCCCTCAGCATCATGGAAGCAAAAGCCTTAGTGGTAATTGCTAGCTACATAGCGCGGCGCTTAACCGTTGTCATTCGCCAGATGTTGATGACATATCAGCAAATGAGTGACAAGCAGATCCCTCTAGCACAAAATTTGCGCTTATCTAATTATCTAGAGCGCTTTCGAGTCCATTTCAAAAGTCGGATGAATCCACGCCGTTCTAGTGTCATGGTATTTAATTCTGATGAGAAATTAGATGAGTTAGCCATAAATTTGTTAGGACAATTGTTATTTTGTACTGGAACAGCAGGAATGCAGCGCTTCTGGATTAGTCTTTTTGACGGTGAAGTAGAATAATGAATATCCAACGTAAATATAGTTTGCCTAATTGTACGCTGCTCTTAGAAGGTTTAAGTGATGCCGCGAAAGCTGCACAATACCAAGAAACGCGCCCAGAATTATCCATCTTGGTCAATGCGGAATGTCGTGTATCTGGCTACAATCAGCCTCTAGTGGGTGGGCGGGAATTTTTTGAAAGCCTAGTCAGGGCGGTGAGTGGCTATGCTCAAGAATTTTTGAGTAATGTATCCAACCCCCAAGCCCATAATCAAGGCTCAGAGTTAGTGGAGTTACAAAAAGTTGCAACTAACCGACATAGGTTAATTGTCCATCCTGAAGTCGTAGGCGACGGTTTTAAATCTCAGCCTAATTATGATCAACCACCCATTGAGTTGGATTTGAACACAGTACAGTTATTTGATCTAGTAGAAGCTGTAGATCAATTTTTTGCGGACAGCCAAACCTTACCAGAGTTATCACTAGAATTACACCCAGTTGCTAGACGTTACGGCGGTGGTAATCAAGTATTAATTAAGCAGGGGATACCAGCAGGTATAGGAATTTCCTCCGTAGCAGTGGCGGCGATCGCTTTTAGCTTAATTCCCGTCCCAGAGATGCGTCCACCAGAACCAAATATCAAGGAAGAAACTAGCTCCATAGCACCTAGTAACAATTCTACAGCAGCACAAACCACAACACCACCAGATATATTCACTCCACCTACAACCACTGAACCAGAGGTAGCCACTTCCCCAACCCAGACAGCACCAACAATTACCGATTTAGAAGCAATCTTAAACAGAGTTACAGAAATTACTGATTCATCCCAACTGCGTGTGATGAATAGCCAAGTTTATAGCACAATTAATCCGGCTTGGACTAATCGCTCAGAATTAACAGAAGATTTAATCTATCGTGTAGGTGCAACCGCCGATGGTGCGATCGTGGGGTATAAAGCTGTAAATTCCGCAGCAAATGAGGATATAGAATTAACTCCTCTACCCACACTGCTTTACAATCCAGCGAGTGGTTCTCTGATCGCTAATGAACCAATAGCCCAATTTAAAGTAGTTTTTACTAGAAACGGTGTTTTGGAAGTTAGTCCTTGGTGGGGATATCAGTAACTGGGGATTGGGGATTGGGGATTGGGGACTGGGGACTGGGTATTGGGGATTGGAGATTGGGGATTGGGGATTGGAGATTGGGGATTGGGGATTGGAGATTGGGAACTTTTCACCCCTGCACCCTGCACCCTTCCCCCTGCCTCTTTCTTCACCCCTGCACCCTGCACCCTGCCCCCTGCCTCTTCCCTATCTGGTAATTTGCCTCATATAACTGCCCCAGAGTTGAGCCGCTTGGCCACTGCTTCCTGATGTGGGTGAATTATTGTCATTACCTAACCAAATACCAGTAACAAGCCGCCGACTAGGGACTGAGCCAATAAACCATAAATCAACGTTTTTATCAGTTGTACCGGTTTTTCCACCTTCCCCTAGTCCAATAGCAGCAGCGCGACCAGTACCATTAGTCACCGCCTGACGCATCATCCGGTTAATTTCATCAGCTACTCCTGCGGATAAGACTCGCTTGTTAGCATCTCGATTTTGTTGATCAAAAGAATAGACAACTCGGCAGGTTGTTAAATCATTACGATCTTGACAATCACTACTGTCAAGAATCCGGCTAATGGCGTGGGGTGGATTCCAAACACCACCATTAGTAATCGCCCCAAAAGCACCAGTCATTTCTAAAACATTAACTACACTTTGCCCTAGAACTAAGCCAGGAACTGCTTCTAGTGATGATTTAACTCCTAAATTCTTGGCCATATCAACAACTTTATTTAGCCCTACTTCTCTGGCTATTCGCAGTGCAATGGGATTTTCCGATTGGGCAAACCCCACGGTCATATTTAAGGAACCCCCAGCACCGATTCTACAAGGTCTGTAGGTAAAGCCTTGCCAAGGTAAGGCAGCGCAGGAATAAGATTTAGAGGCTGGTATGCCGTTTTCCAGAGCCGCAGCAAAGGCGAAGACTTTGAAGGTGGAGCCTGGTTGTCTTTGGGCTTGGACAGCACGGTTAAACTGGGTTTCTCTAAAATCAGTGCCGCCTACCATTGATAAAATGCTACCAGTTCTCGTGTCTAGGGTCACGATCGCACCTTGAGAAAAACGAAAAACTGATCCGGCGTTGTTGACGGAATTACGCAAGGCTGTTTCGGCTTGGGCTTGAATGGCTGGATTGAGATTGGTTTCAATTATATAGTTACCTTCTCTGGCGGCTCCCACCCCCAAAATTGATTCCAATTCCTGGAAGACATAATTGTAAAAGTAAGGCGCAATGGTACTGGCTTGCTGTTCGCAGACTTTGGGGCTAATTTGAATGGGCGATCGCCTGGCGCGATTGGCTTCCTCTTCCGAGATTTTACCCATATCCAACATTCGCCTAATAACGCGATTGCGATAGTCAACAGGTTGCAGCCGACTTGAGCCACTTCCACAAAAATTGAAAGCATTGGGAGCGGGTAAAATTCCCACCAATGTCGCCGCTTCTGAGAGAGTTAATTCTTTCGCTGACTTATCAAAGTAATAACGAGATGCATCCTCAAAACCCGATGTATCCACCCCCAAAAATACTCGATTTAAGTACGTCAGCAAGATTTGATCTTTACTGTAAAAAGTCTCTAGCTTGAAAGAGACAACAGCTTCCCGCAGCTTTCTTCCCAAAGAATCTTGAGCGCCAACATAATCGCGGAACAAACTTCGAGCTACTTGCTGAGTCACGGTACTGGCTCCCTGCTGCACATCTCCACTGCGAGTATTAATCAGGACGGCGCGCAAAATCCCCAAAGGATCAATACCAAAGTGCCAATTATAGCGACTATCTTCTGAGGAAATAACTGCTGCGGGTAAATAAGGGCCGAAATCCTCTAAGCGTTGCAGATCCACGTGGGAAGTGCTGCGGGGTTGACGCAAGGGTGTAGAGGCATCACCAGCATAAATAACAATGGGCGCGCTAGTTGCTGTGGGTAGAGGTCTGACGCGAAATTTTAGCCATTCTACCCCAATAACTAAGGCCACAAGAGCGCTGACACCACCTACACCGTAAGCCGCCCAAGTTGCTGCTTTAATATGCAGAGGTGCTGGATCGACGTATTGGAGCCGCACTGAAGCTGCTAGTTCTGGCGGCCCAAGGGTAAAAATATCACCATGACGCAGCTCTAACTTATTAATTCGGCGTTTACCACGATAAATGCCGTTAGTGGAATTTTCATCTTTGATCACAAACACCGGAGTGCGTTGGGTCGAATCCCGCGACAGTGACAGGTGAATTTGGCTAACCACTGGGTTGCGAACCACTATATCAGAGGATTTGGAACTCCGACCGAGGATATAGCGATCGCCTAACAACGGATAGACTTCCGCTTTGTCCGCCCCCGCATCCTGCACCCATATCTCTGGGACTTTGGCATTGGGCTTGAGCGCCAACTTGGAAAAGTCAACCCTTGCTTGAATTGTCTGTACTGCTTGAGTCAGTTGACCAAGTAGAGTTTGTGGCTTGTGAGGAGGTTGGGGGGAACTCATCGGCTAATTTACATCACAATTGTGGGCGAAAAATCGGCAGAATGACAATCTGCATACAGATACTCCACTATTCTACTCATCAGCTATGGCAAAAGTTAGCTGTACGGAATTTTTCCCGATTCAATCTTACACTAAAACAATATTCACTCAGAAAAGTTACCTAATCAGTTTGGTGTTTTTTTGTGAGACAAAATTTGAATTTTATAGTCTCTAGCCTGGATTTTACTTACTATTATTTATGAAATAATCAGAGTTAATACTTGAATGTTGGTATTGTTCTAAACCCACGTTGATTTTAATATTAATTCAAAGTTTACATAGAAAAAATCCACTACACTTTTTCCGTGATTTATACATCTACATTTAGGCAGATTTTCTCCAATTACTTGTTTGATTTAATTGGCGGAGTATTCTGTTTCCTTTGAGGTGAATTTCTGAATGAAGGGAAAATATCTGACCCTGATTGGTACAGCTTTAACCTTGGCTTTGACTACCAATGTTGCGTTTGCTGAATCAAGTAAATCCCCCGTAGGCGAATCCGATAGCTTATCGATGAATGCGCCCACGGAAATCAAGCTTTCACCAGAAGGTATGAAAATTTTATGTGAGCGATCGCCTCTTAATTCCCGTTGTCCAGGAGGTACAGCACTGGTTCCTCCTACATCTGGTGGTGTTTCCGTACCATTGTTAGATAGTAACACCACTATTGAAAACATGACTACCCCAGAAACCTTAATACCAGAGGGGTCTGAGCCAAATGATACCTTAATTCCAGCCCCAGAAGGTTTAATGCAGAATGAATTTGAGTTTCAGCCCGAAGTTAATCCCCAATAAATTATAGGGCTTATACCAATTTAAAATGAAGCTGCACATAATTTTAAATTGGTATAAAATCTCTGATATAAATTTCATTGTGATATCCCACGACTGTGAAAATCCTGCTACGCTTACTCTCCAAAAAAGTCGTGGGATTATTAGCTATTTAGCTCAGTATCACCGCTCACTAGAAGTGGGAGTTTTTTGAAAAGAACCAACTAATAGACAAATAATTCCAATACTGATAAATGAATCTGCCATATTAAATACTGCAAAATTAATCAAGCGAAAATCCAGAAAATCAACAACATAACCTAAAACAAAGCGATCAATTCCATTCCCCATTGCTCCGCCTAAAATCAAACCATAGCCTAACTGATCCCAATAATTTAACTCTTCACCAAACCAAGCCACTGCTATCAACACCAAACTCACTCCCAAAGATAGCCAGCGTAACCACTCTACTTTGCCACTAAATAGACTAAAAGCCGCACCAGTATTAGTCACATAGGTAAAATGAAATACATCTGCTATGATAGGTAGTGTCTCTCCTAAACTAAAGGTCTGCACTACCCAGTATTTTGTCAATTGATCCAAGAAAAAAGCGATGAAAGCCGCAATCCAAAACAGATGATTTTTTAAGCGCATGGAACTAGGAAGTAGGGAGTGGAGAGTAGCAGTAGCAAATATCAAAAGCAAGATAGTCTCAAATTAATTAACTGATGGGGGTCGTCCTTAGAGGTTGTTTGATAAGTTTTTAGCGGTAAATTCTATCACATTTTTACCCTTACCAAGGGGGAACACAAGAAAACCCAGTTCCCTCTCCCCTTTGCAACTACGGTGTACACACATCCTGATCCAAAAAGGGTTTCCAGCCCTAAAAACCCAATTTCCCTGTAAATCCGGTTCCCCTCCTCGCTTGCGGGGAGGGGCTAGGGGTGGGGTCTTATGACAAAAAAGAGAATTTCCCAACTTGTGTGTACACGGTAGCTCCTTTGCAAGGGGAGAGTTAGGGAGGGGTAAAACAATATTTGATACATTAACCATCACTTTTCAAACACCCTCTTAGTTATTGATCAAGATTTCCATCCTGTTGACCTTTTCTAAAATAGTTTGTTTTTTCCTGATTTTTAATACCGTTTTTATCTCAACTGAATAACTAGTAAAACATTAAATGACGCAATATATACGCTATTACAGTAACAGCACAAACTAGAGCTAGTTGACCCGGTAGTGCAAACCAAGAATATCTCAGAATTGCTTGTATCAACGCGAAATTTTCCGTACCTTTCCACTGAAAAATATAACTAACTATTAAATAAGTCACACCACAGAAGTGGACAGTGAACAAGCCAGTAAAACAGCTGAAAGCTAGGGTTTCTAACCTTGGTCGGGCTTTAAAAGCGAGAAATCCACAAATCCAGGCTCCAGGAATAAAACCCAGTAAATAGCCAAACTGAGACACCTTAACATAATCAATTCCACCCCCACCATCAGCAAAAACAGGTAGCAATGTTAGACCCATGACTAAATAGGCGATTTGGGATAGTGCGCCAGCATTTTTCCCTCCTAAGCAACCTACTAACAGCACAGCACCAATTTGACAGGTAACACCTAGAGAAAAAGTCTGGATTCCTAACTGACCCGAATTTCCAGAACCAGCAACACCATAGGCTTCTAAGAAAGTACCGCCCACTGTCAAGAGCAACCCAACCATAGACCATAGTAATTGAAGAGTTCCCACATTTTCAAAGCTTCCAGACATTTTACCTGCACAAATGCTCAAACAATTTCAAAGATGGGTTAACTAAAGATGGGTTAACTAAGTTGGCGAGAGTAACCATAACTATTGGTCATAAATACTATGGTATGGGGAAAAATTAATTTTCAACAAGTGATTTTTTAGAACTCAAAGGGGTAACAACAGGCGCAGTTGATCCTTGTTCTTGTTCTGAGGTGACAGCAGAAAATAGCTCTTCATAGCTTTCCAGTGCTTGCTCAAAAGAGTAGTTTTCTACAGCATACTCTCTGCCTTTTTTACCCAAATGCGTGCCTAGAGTGGGATTTTTATATAATTTTTGGACTGCATCTGCTAAAGCATCTGGTGATTCCGGATCTACAACTATACCACCGCCACTGAGTTGAATAGCTTGAGCCGCAGTACCATTTTTGGGAACTGAACCAATGATTGGTCTACCACTAGCTAAAAGTAAGGGGATCTTAGATGGCATATTAAATGAAATCACATTTCGCTTTTGCACAATTAACCCAACATTAGATGCTGCTAACATTTCTGGTAGTTTTTCTCTGGGTTGTAGGGGTAATAACAATACATTATCTGCACCACAACTCAAACAATATTTTTGTAATCTTTCTAAGGCTTTTGATTCACCTGCAATCACAAACACAATATCTTTAATATCACGACAGCGAACTGCTGTTTCTATGACTGTTTCTAACCCTTGAGTGAGGGCAATATTTCCTGAATAAAGAACAACAAATTTACCATCTAGTTGATGTTCTGATTTCCAGGAATTATGTTCATTTTTTAAAGGTTGAATAAAATTTATGTTTACCCAGTTGGGAATACAAACTATTTTTTTATTAGGTACTCCCTTATTGACTAAATTTTCTCGAAATCCTTCACTAATAACGCTGATAGTATGTGAGTTTCTATAGGCAAATTTTTCTAAAAATGTTAGCACGCGGATCATGGACTTGTTTTTGATTAGCCCGATGCGGATGGCGGCTTCTGGAAGAATATCTTGAACATTCAGCACTACCGGGCAATTGTAGAGCCAGCCCAGGAAAGCTGCTGGTAAGGAAACCAGTAGTGGTGGTACAGTTAATAAAATAACGTCTGGTTTCTTGCCTCTCAGGGCTTGGGGCAAACTGGTAAAGACAAAGCTCAACTCTAGTAGTAACCGATCTAGAAGATTAGGTTTAGACTTTATTCGCAGATAACTGCGCTGAATAGTGACACCATTTTTTTCTTCAGTTAAGTACCATTTCCCTTGATATCCCTCATAAATTTGGCGTTCGGGATAATTGGGCATTCCTGTAATTACCCGTACCTGATGACCTTGCTTTACTAGTCCTTCTGCTAGTTCAGTCATCAAAGGCGCAATGCCAATGGGTTCTGGGTAGTAGTTGTAAGAATAAATTAAAATGTACATAAGGTGTTAATGTCTGGGAGTCACTATTATAAAGTCGGCTTTGGGGGGATAATTATTATACAGGAATCACAATGGTGAGTTTTGAGAAGTTAAGTTAGGAAAACAGGTTTATGTCAGTTTTACGAAAATTGCTAACAGGCTGAAGAGTAGTCAACTGTAGGACTAACCAGCAAAACCCGCAACAAAGTCGTATCTAAAATAATTAGTGATAGTATACCAGCCTTGACTGCAAAGCGGATATTTTCTTGCTAAGGTTTGCATAAATTTTTGAGAAAAAGGTAATATTTTTCTATATATTTTTCTGGAATGAGGTGAATTTAGGGTGCAATTATCAGCATACTATGAGGCTGGCGATCGCTGTCTTACCATAAGTATCCCTTGACTTTGTAACATCTGTGGGATGTTATGTCCAGTTTATATAGATTTATGGGATTTTCGATCAATTTTGCAGCACTGTGTTGGAAATTCTAGCTTTGGATAGGGTTTACCGAAAGAGTGATTGCTCAAATTAGCTTTTATATACAGCGCTTTGCAAGTAACTTAGGTACAGACTTATAGAGTTTACTTGTAGAGTGGGCATCTTGCCAGCCATTGTGTACCTCACTACTACGAAATCTGCTGTAAATATCAAATAAGTTTCAAGATTTATTAACAGTACAAAAAAGGTGAGATATCACTAAATCAATTAGCTCATTATGGTCTAATTATTTGACTTTTCAAGAAACAGCAATATTTTCAGAATGTTTTCAATTTTGGTGATGTTATTGTGGGTAAGTAAAAATAATACTTTCATCCGGTAATTTTCCATTAAAAAAGCTAATTTAGTTTGAGTGATTTAATTGAGAATCAGAGGATTTCCTCATGAGTTATACCTAAGTCCAGAAAACAGTAACCACAGAGATAAGAAAGTTATCGAGGATACTAAATATTTGAGGTCAAATACCGAGGATAGAACCTTTGTTGCAAACCTAAGCTCAGGGTTAGCCGACTTCTTCTGTAGGGAAGAGTAGGTTGGCAATCGCCAGCTATTTCTGAGATATGTATAAATTTTATTGACAAAATAAACTTTATATGTAACCAATTTATAAAAAAATAAAGTATCTTTTTTCCCCTCGTTAACCTTTTGTTTACCTTGAGATGTATCTTTTAGAGGTATCCTTGTATCGCTCATCTGGATCAATTCACTAAAAGTTCATAGCAATGCTATTACGTCTATCTGTAACCAGAAAAAGTGATCCAATAGCTACAGAATCAGTTTTAGGACTGAAATTTAGCTTTGGGACTTGTGTTACAGAACAAGCCTCAGACTCTTTCAGTAGTATTGCGACAAATGTGGACTTTGGTGCCAGTGATGTTGCCATGACCGATAAAGCAAGGTCTTTTTGATCTGAATCTGTAGTCGTTTCGCAAAGTGAATATATTTTCATGGTTCTCAATCGCAAAGTCCTTTTAGCAATCGCTACTTTACCTATGATGTTGGTAGCAACAGCCTGCGCGCCTAGCCCGGAAGGTGGTAGTGGTACACCATCTGGTCAAAATGTTAGTGGTGGTGGGCAAAGAGTATCCATTAGTGGAGCTGGTGCTACCTTCCCTGCACCTATTTTTCAAAGATGGTTTGATGCCTATAATCGCCAAGTAGACTCAAACGTCCAGGTGAGCTATCAGTCCATAGGTAGTGGAGCGGGTTTAGAGCAGTATATCAATGGGACTGTAGACTTTGGTGCCAGTGAAGCACCAATTACTGACTCTGAATCTCGGTTAAAATCCTTCAAGGAGAAATATAATGAAGATCCCATCCAAATCCCTATGACTGGAGGGTTTTTATCTTTCTCCTACAACTTGCCAGGAGTTAATGATCTGGAACTGAGATTATCCCGCACCAGCTATTGTGGGATTGTTACAGGTAAAATTACTCGCTGGAGTGACCCGGCGATCGCCGCAGATAACCCTGGTTTAACCATTCCTGATTTACCTGTAACCTTTGCTCACCGTTCTGATGGTAGTGGTACTACCTTTGTATTTACTAACCATATTCAAACTGTCTGCCCAGACTGGACTTCCGGTGCGGGAACTTCAGTAGATTGGCCTGTGGGTATTGGTGGTCAAGGTAACGAAGGGGTAGCCGCCGCCATTCAGCAAAATGAAGGGGCAATTGGTTACTTATCCTACGCCTATGCTGCCCTGAACGATATTGATTCAGCCCTAATTCAAAACAAAGCTGGAACCTTTATCGCCCCATCTCCCGAAGCAGCAGGGAGAGCGCTATTAGATGAAGAAGTACCTGAAGACTTCGCCCTCCTAGTCCCTGACCCCAGTGGTACAGATTCTTACCCCATAGTCGGTCTAGCTTGGGTAATGATCTACCGCAATTATTCAGACGCAGCTAAATGGCAGGCCATGCGTAATGTGTTCGAATGGTCTTTAGGTCCAGAGGGCAAAAAGATCGCAGAAGAACTTCTGTATGTTCCTCTTCCTGATCCCTTAGTAGAACGGATCAAAGCGACTTTCGATACTATCACCACTAACTAAAAAGCTGAGATGATTGGGAGTGTATTAATGATCAAGCACTCCCGATCTTAATCCAATAAAGAAGATTATGGAGAGAAAAACGTCATGACATCGGCTAATCAACCAACTCGATTAACCGGGCATAGCCTTGAAAAACAAACTAGTCCGGCTAGGGTTCTCGATGTCGGTTTTTGGGGATTAACCCTACTACTAGCCATCAGTGCAGGGGCTGTTTTAATTTGGGTAATCGCCCAAACAGCTATAGCAGCAATGCCAGCTATTCAACAATTTGGACTGGGTTTTATATGGGGTACAACTTGGGACCCTGTAAATAACATTTACTCAGTGCTACCTCAGATATATGGAACCCTAGTTACAGCCTTTATTGCCCTGGTCATTGCAGTTCCTCTGGGTATCGGAGTGGCTATATTTTTAACAGAAGGATTTGCACCTAACTGGGTGACAACTCCCATTGCTTTTGCTATTGAGCTAATCGTGGCTATTCCCAGTGTCGTCTTAGGTATCTGGGGTATTTTTGTCCTGATTCCTGCCATCAGACCATTCTTTAACTTTCTGAATAGCTATTTCGGCTGGATTCCCATTTTTGGTGGCCGTGCATCTATAGGTAATAGCCTTCTACTTGTAGGGTTGGTATTGGCGATTATGATTGTGCCTATTATTATCTCTATCACCCGTAGTACCTTTGAAGTTTTACCTCCATATCTCCGCAATGGTTCCTTGGCTTTGGGCGCAACCCGTTGGGAAACGATTCTGAGAGTCCTGATTCCGTCTGGTTTGTCTGGCATCGTTAGTTCTGTAATGTTAGGTATGGGTAGGGCTATGGGAGAAACTATGGTTGCTGCCATGCTAGTTGGTAATGCCAACCGGATTAACATTTCATGGCTACGACCAGGATCAACGATTACAGGTTTGATTGCTTCCCAGTTCGGAGAAGCCGGACGTACCCAAGTTGCGGCGCTGATGTACGCTGGCGTAGTACTGATGCTCTTGTCCCTAGTGGTAAATATTTTAGCTGAGTTAGTTATTCGTCGATTCCAGAATATTGAGTAAAATTTTGGGCTTGTTCCTCAAATTGTATTTAGTGTCGATGCCATATTAGGTTTACGGAAGATAAATTATGGGTAATTCTAGTAACCAGACTTCCTTGGGTTATGGAGGCGATAATTTCGATATCAGTGATAAAACAATGGCTCCCCATCGCCGGATTACCGGGCAGGTGTTGACAATTTTAACTATGGTGTTTGCTGCATCTGTAGTTGTTCCCTTAATTTGGGTGCTGGTGAGCGTGTTTCAAAAGGGTGTAGGTTCTCTGGTGTTCCCAGATATTTTTACTGAGCTTCCCCCGCCCCCTGGTTTATCTGATGGGGGTTTTGGTCATGCCATTATTGGGACTTTAATGACTCTGGGAGTGGGGACAGCAATTTCAGTTCCCTTTGGGGTAATTGCTGCCATTTACTTGGCTGAGTTTGGCCGGGGGACTAAGTTGGCTTATTTGGTGAAATTTTCTTGTAATGTACTGACTGGAGTTCCGGCTATTCTCTGCGGGTTATTTGCTTATTCCATTGTGGTTCAACCTTTAGGGTCTTTTTCGGCTTTTTCTGGTGGGGTAGCCTTAGCTGTGTTAATGCTGCCGATTATTATTCGGTCTACGGAAGAGGCTTTGTTACTAGTGCCTAATGAGTTACGGTTAGCGGCAACAGGTTTAGGGGCGACTAGATTTGAAACTGTGATCCAGATTGTGTTACCCGCAGCTTTAACTTCAATTGTTACAGGTGTGGTGTTATCTGTAGCCCGCGCCTCTGGAGAAGCGGCTCCTTTGCTGTTTACTTCGTTTAACAATAATTTCTGGGCTGCGAATGTTTGGGAACCTGTGTCAACTCTGCCAGTGTTGATTTACTTTTTCTCGATTATTCCCTACAAGGCTTCCCAGAGTTTGGCTTGGGCTGCGGCTTTGGTGTTGTTATCAATTGTCCTGTTGTTTAGTATTGTGTCTCGGTACTTCAGTCGCAAGAGAATTGTTTAGCATCGGGGAAATAGGCATTGCTGAACTTAAGTATGAAATGCCAAAATTACGGTTTCTTTTCTTCCTACCTTCCGGTTTTGGGATGAGTTTAATTCATATTTAAAATCAGCAAAGGTGGGAATTAAGATTAATTTTGCTGATCAAAACTCATACAGGTTCTATTTAATTTGGAGATGAGATGATGGAACAGAAAATGAGTGGTGCAACTGTGGATACTCAGCATATTTTTCAAGTAAATAATTTATCTGTTTACTATGGCGGCGCGATCGCACTTCGGGATGTGACAATGGATATCCTCAAGGGTAAAATTACTGCTTTTATTGGTCCTTCTGGTTGTGGTAAAAGTACGCTTTTACGTTGCTTCAATCGCACTAATGATTTGATTCCGGGTGCGACAGTCAAGGGACAACTCAATTACCGGGGTCAAAATTTTTATGCAGATCGAGTTGACCCAGTGGTGGTACGTCGTCGGATTGGGATGGTGTTTCAGCAGCCTAACCCTTTTCCTAAAACTATTTATGACAATGTAGCCTATGGGTTGCGGGTGAATGGTATTAAGGGAAACATGGATGAGATTGTGGAAAATTCTCTCCGCCGAGCTGCTATTTGGGATGAGGTGAAAGACAATCTGCAAAAGTTGGGTACTTCTCTTTCTGGGGGACAACAACAGCGTCTGTGTATTGCTCGTGCGATCGCGGTGCAGCCAGATGTCATTCTTATGGATGAGCCTTGCTCGGCTTTAGACCCAGTTTCCACTTTGCGAATTGAAGAATTGATGCTGGAACTGAAAGAGCAGTACACCATTGTAATTGTTACCCATAATATGCAACAGGCTTCTAGAGTGGCTGATTATACGGCTTTCTTTAATGCTGAAGCTTTGGAAGGAGGTAGACGGGTGGGTTATCTGGTAGAGATAGATACTACTAATAAGATTTTTTCCAGTCCCCAAAATCAAAGCACTCATGATTATGTCACTGGTCGTTTTGGCTAAAGCTAGTACAGCATCAGGTAAATGCATACGCTGTGCCAAGGTGCAAAATCTCAGAATCCAGGCTTTTAACTTTTGACGAAAGACCTACGGTAATGGTGGCTTGTAGGCTAGCCTCAAACCTACCATATCGCCAGTCAGTTATCGATCGCCAAATTTAACACTACAACCATACTAACTATGCCTACTAACACTAGTACACTGAATCACACTGACACCGCTTTACGCACAGAAAACCTGAATGTTTATTACGGCAAGTTTTTAGCTTTGCAGAATATTTGGATGGATATCCCAAAAAATCAGGTGACATCCTTTATTGGTCCTTCTGGCTGTGGTAAGAGTACATTGTTACGATGCTATAACCGTCTGAATGACGTGATTAATTCATTTCGGGCTGAAGGTAATGTATATTTTTACAATCAAAATTTGTATGCACCAAATATTGATCCTGTAGAAGTGCGCCGCAGAATTGGGATGGTGTTCCAAAAACCTAATCCTTTTCCCAAATCAATTTATGACAATATCACTTTTGGAGCCAGAATCAATGGCTATAAAGGTAATCTGGATGAATTGGTAGAACGGAGTTTGCGTCAAGCGGCTTTGTGGGATGAGGTGAAAGATAAACTGCGTCAAAGTGGTCTGTCTTTATCTGGTGGACAACAGCAAAGGTTGTGTATTGCTAGGGCGATCGCCATTGAACCAGAAATCATTTTAATGGATGAACCATGTTCAGCCTTAGATCCTCTTTCTACTTTACGGGTAGAAGAACTAATTCACGAACTGAAAGATAAATATACGATCGTGATTGTCACTCACAATATGCAACAAGCCGCGCGGGTGTCTGATCAAACGGCATTTTTCAATGTCAAGCTTTCTGACGGTGGTCGTAGTGGTTATTTGGTAGAATATAATGCTACAGAACTGATTTTTAATGAGCCTCAACAAGAAGAAACCAGAGATTATGTCAGTGGCAGATTTGGTTAATATTTCAGGGAATCATTAGGGAGACATAGGAGGGAACAGGCTTGAAACCGCCTAATTGTGTCCTCACCAACCTAGCGGTTGCTATGCATCCCTAATTTTATTAATTCCGTGAAACCCAGTAATTTTCTTCGCCCTCAGTGATAAATCGGGATTTTTGGCTGGTATTTATGGGTAAACCACGGCCAGAATTGCCGGCATTGACAGCTTACCACCAAGGAGATTTAACTCTATTGGTAGGGCGAATTAAAGGCTGTTGCTTGGTTGCTATATGTAGTGATTCTAAAACCATACTGTTGGTGCTACCGTAGGGTATGCCTTGTCCATAAAGATTGGCATAGGCTGTATTGGCTTGATATGCTAAGGCTGATTTAACATCTAATCCCCAAAGTTTGAGACCGTAGGCGGCATAGTTTTCATAGCCTAAGCGTCCTTCCTGGTTATATTGTTCTTTACCTTTGACGACGCTAGTTCCATACATTTGACCGTTTCTGGTTAGGCGTTTGACATCCCAAGATTCCCAGACTTTTTCGGTTTGCGATCGCCACTGGGGATATTTTGTCCCCACTATTTTTAACCAAATGGCCATTCTCCCTAAATCAATGGCTGACCAGCCAATTTCTTCCTGTTTCTCTAATTGTCCATAGTTAACGGGTATGAGAGTTTGAGAGTTATAGACTTTATTGGGGAGTTCTTTTTTGAAGGCTAGAGTTGCTAAAGTCTGCAACATTGTCCCCATCTTTTGGTCAAATTCTGACGCAGATATAATATCCTCGCCAAATGTCCTCAATCTGATTTGTTGAACAATTTCCCCAAGGAAAATCATTCAGTATTTCCTCGTTTGTCATGCCAGATGCAAGATAAGATAAAACCTCATATACAGTAATTCGCATTCCTCGAATACAAGGTTTACCACCTCGTTTTCCTGGTTCTATAGTAATTAGGAGTTACGCATTGACAGAATAACAAAATAGTGAATTGATAAATATAGGTC